>JADIMJ010000006.1 GCA_017694835.1 Candidatus Cryptobacteroides gallistercoris | reverse complement strand
GCAGCGTCAGATGTGTATAAGAGACAGGTCTTCATGCCGAAGTCCGGCAGGTCTTCCTGGGTGAGCACGGAGGTGAGCTCCCTTGCCCTGTCGTTGCGGAAATTGAAGAAGATCACTGCGTCGCCTTCCTGGATTGTTCCGAGGGCATTCCCTTCGGCGTCAGTGACTGAAACAGGCTTGATGAATTCGTCGGTGACACCTTCGTCGTATGATGCCTGGATTCCTTCTGTGGCGGAAGTGAACTTTGCCCCTTCTCCCTTTACGAGGAGGTCGTATGCGAGCTTGACCCTTTCCCATCTCTTGTCACGGTCCATCGCATAATAGCGTCCGCAGACTGATGCTACCTTGCCGGTGGTCTCGGCCATCTTTTTCTCAAGTTCTTCCACAAAGCCCTTGCCGCTCTTCGGGTCCGTGTCCCTTCCGTCCATGAAGCAGTGCACGAAGACTTTGTCAAGATTGTACTGCTTTGCGACTGCCAGGAATTCATATACATGCTCAAGTGAGCTGTGTACTCCTCCCATTGAGGCCAGTCCCATGAAGTGGAGCTGCTTCCCTGTCTTTGCCACATAGTCGTATGCTGCCTTTATCTCTTTGTTATCAAGGAGCTTGTGGTCGCGGCATGCCATGTTTATCTTCACGAGGTCCTGATATACGACCCTGCCGGCTCCGAGGTTGAGGTGGCCGACTTCGGAGTTTCCCATCTGGCCGTCAGGAAGTCCGACATATTCTCCGCATGCCTGGAGATGTCCGGTCGGGTATTTTGCCCTGAGTGAATCGATGTAGGGAGTGCCCTGGGTGTAGATGGCGTTTGTCCAGTTGTGTTCGCCTTCGCCCCAGCCGTCAAGAATCATCAAAAGTACTTTTCTGTTCATGATATTATGATATTTTGTTAAATTTGCCGGATTGACGGGCTAAGCCCTTTCAGGTGCAAAGATAATCATTTGCCCGAATAGGCGTTAATCAAATCGTTCATTTTGAAAGCAGATTAATTCATCGATATTATGACAGGATGGAACAGGCGCAGGCGCAAGGACGGCGGCCGCAAAAAAGAGAAAAAAGAGAAACGCAGTTTTCCGGAATTTACGGGCCGCGTGCAGATGACGCGGGAAGGCTATGGCTTCATCATTGTGGAAGGTGAGGAAGATGACATATTCGTCAAGGCGACCAAGATGAGAGGTGCCCTGAACGGGGATATTGTCAGAGTGGCGGTGACCAAGGAAAAGACTGACCGTCAGCGCAAGGAAGGTGAGGTTCTGGAGATTCTGGAGCGTTCGTCCAAGCCATTTGTCGGCATCCTCCATATTGTAGGGGAGCAGGCGTGGGTGCTCATGCAGAGCAGGGTGATGCCCTATGACATATCCATCCCGGTTACGGGTGCCTCTAAGTCCGCCGCTTCCGGAAAGACCGCGCCCGCTGTCCCGGTGACAGGCTCCCTGAAGAAAATAGGTGACGGGCTCTATGCCGTGACGGGAGTATATGAGACAGTGGACGGCAGGCGGCAGGAACTCCGTGCGAAGCCGGGAATGAAAGTGGCCGCCCTGGTGGACAAATGGGACAAGAAGGACCCTGACCCCGTGGGACATCTTACTGATGTGCTCGGCGAGCCTGGGGAGAACGACACCGAGATGCATGCCATTCTTGCTGAATTTGCCCTGCCGTACAGGTTCGAGCCGGAGGTGGAGAATGCTGCGGACGGTATTTCGGAAGAAATAACCGCTGCCGACAGGAAAGAAAGGCGGGACTTCAGCGATGTGCTGACATTCACAATAGACCCTGCGGATGCGAAGGACTTTGACGATGCCCTGTCATTCAGAAAGCTTGAGGGCGGCAACTATGAGGTCGGCGTCCATATCGCCGATGTCACACATTATGTCACTCCGGGGTCGGTCGTGGACAAGGAGGCCCAGGAGAGGGGGACATCTGTGTATCTGGTGGACAGGACTGTCCCGATGCTTCCGGAAAAGCTCTCCAACAAGCTCTGCTCCCTCCGTCCGAACGAGCCCAAGCTCTGCTTCTCGGCTGTCTTTGAAATCACTCCGCTTGCCAAGGTCGTGTCGCAGTGGTTCGGCCGCACGGTCATCAATTCCGACTACCGCTTTGCCTATGAGACAGCACAGCAGATTATCGATGCCGGAGACAAGGCCATGGGCATGGAGCTCCGCGGCGGTACTGACGGCAGGCAAGGCGTCGTCGGGTCAGCCATGGGAGAGGGCGTCACCACCGGCTGCATCATACCTGACAGTCTGAAGGAAGCCGTGCTTGTGCTTCACGGCCTTGCCTCCAAGTTCCGCAAGAAGAGGTTCGCTTCAGGGGCCATCAGCTTCGACCGCCCGGAAATGAAAGTGGAGGTGGATGAAAAAGGCCGTCCGGTCCGTGTCTACCAGAAAATCAGCAAGGAGGCCAACTGGCTCATCGAGGAGTTCATGCTCCTTGCCAACAGAAGCGTGGCGGAGTTTGTCGCAAAGGGCTGCCGCTATCCTGCGGTTCCCGGAACAGGCCTGGGCTATCTGTGCATATCTCCGGAGGAAGCGGCCAAGGCTGCCGCCAAATCCAGGGCAAAGACATTTGTCTACCGTGTCCATGACGAGCCCAACAGGGAAAAGCTCGAGGGACTCCGCTCCTTCATACATAATTTCGGCTATGAGATGGGACCGACCGAGAACGGAAAGGAAATATCCCGTGAGCTCAACAGTCTCTTCTCCAGGGCCAAGGATACTCCTGAGTACAATGCCATAGAAATGCTGTCGCTCAGGACAATGGCGAAGGCCCGCTACAGCACCGACAACATCGGGCACTATGGCCTGGCGTTCAAGTACTACACCCATTTCACCTCCCCGATCCGCCGCTATCCCGACATGATGGTGCACAGGCTCCTTGCCCTGTATCTCTCAGGTGCGGACTCGCAGAAAAAAGATTATTACGAAGGACAGTGCAAGCATGCGTCCGAACGCGAGATAATCGCTGCCGAGGCCGAGCGCTCCAGCATCAAGTACAAGCTTGTGGAATTCATGCAGGACAAGGTCGGCTATGAGTTCGAAGGCCACATTTCCGGCCTGACCGAGTGGGGAATGTATGTGGAGATAGAGCCGACCAAGATAGAGGGGATGGTTGCCCTGAGGGACATCACTTCCGACTATTTCGAGTTTGACCAGGACCGTTACCGCATCGTGGGCAAGCGCTCAAAAGTCGTATATAATCTCGGGGATGCCGTCAGAATCCGTGTCAAGAAAGCCAATCATGACCAGAAGCTTCTTGATTTTGAGCTTGTCGAGACCGGCAATGAGGACCGTCTCGGGAAAGACGGCGATGCCGGGGAAGAACATCCTTATTCCGGCGAAGGACATCCTTATTCCGGGGAGGAACAGACTGATTCAGGGAAAGACCAATCCCGGGCATCAGGAAAGAATGCCCGCAAGGAGAAAATCCGCAAGGCTATCAGGGAATCCAAGCGTAAGGCTTCCAAGTCCGGAAAGTCCAAGGATGGCCGGACTTCAGGTAAATCTGCCTCCGGGAAAAAGAAAGACAGCCGCCCCTCCGGAAAATCCAGGGAAGGCCGCCCTTCCGGAAAAAAGAAATAAATGATATTGCCGCAGCAGATGGACAGAAAGTGCGCCCGGTGGAGACGAAAATGATGTCCACCGGGCGCGATTATTATGCAAAAGTACGCCTGATGGCATTTTCAAAATGCCAACGGGCGCAAAAATATCACAAAACTGCGCCCGGTGGAAGCCAGTTTATAGCTCCACCGGGCGCACTCTGTCTTCAGGTGTATTTCCTGTCTGTCTTCTGACATCCTGCCGTCTTCTGACATCCTGCCGTCTTCGGCCGCGCTATGGAATCACTGCGCGCATTGCTGAATCTACAGGAGGGCGTCCTTGACCTTGGCCCTGAACTGTTCCTCCGGCATTGAACCTACGGCTTTTACGGGTTCTCCTTCAACAGGTATCAGAAGAAACATCGGGATGGACCTGATGCCATAGCTTTTGGAAAGGTTCCTGGCATTGTCCACATTTACCTTGTAGACATTGATTTTCCCTTTGTAGTCAGAGGCAATCTTTTCAAGGATCGGGGACATCTGGCGGCAAGGCCCGCACCAGTCGGCATAGAAGTCCACGATTGCAGGCCTGTCACCGAGATATTTCCACTCTTCTGTGGTAAAATCCTCGACCATGGCCTTGTACTCTTCCTCGGAGAGGAGGATGACTTTGCCTTCTTCTTGCTTTTCAACTGCTGCAGGAGCGTTGCCTGTGCCTGCATTGCCTGCCGTGACGGCGCCTGCACTCATGTCATTGGCAGTCAATAGTCCAGCCAGCATTGCGGCAGCCGTCATGGCGGCATAAATTGAAGTCTTCATAATGGTCTTTATTTACGATTGCCTCTTTCCCGGAAATTATCTCTTCCCTCAATTATCTCTGTGCGAGCTGCGAGTCAATGAAGAAGAGTCCTGACTCGCCGGCCCTCTTGATTTTGGCGACGATGTCCGAAGCTGTGGCTTCTTCTTCTACCTGCTCTCTGACGAAGCCCCAGAGGAAATCCTGGGATGCCTTGTCTTTTTCTGCCGAAGCTACGTCAACGAGGTCGTTGATGAGTTCTGAGACATGGCATTCGTGCTTGTATACATGCTCGAAGACTTCAAGCACGCTGCCCCAGCCTGCAGGGACGACATCTATCATGCTGACCTTCGCCTCTCCGCCTCTCTTTATGAGGTAGTGGGCGAGTTCGTTCGCATGTTCTTTCTCTTCTTCGGACTGCTTCATCATCCAACGGGCGCATCCTGACCATCCTTCTTTCTCAAGGAAATATGACATCTGAAGGTAAAGGTTCGATGACCAAAGCTCAGCGGTAATCTGATCGTTGATGGCTTTCTGGAGTTTTTCTGTAATCATGGTGCTAAAAATTTAAATTGTTCTTTTTAAAATTATCCGTTTACTTTTTTCAGACAGCCTTCTGTCCGGCATTTGTCTGTGGTTCCGTTTCCGGTGCCGGGACAGAGGGTCTGCAATTCCGATGCCACCGGCTGTCCGATTGACATTTTGACATTAAATAAGTAAAATTGTCATGCCTCCCTGCTTCTGACGATTATCTTTGAAATATACGGTGTGTGGTGGCAGTAAGGGATGTATGCGAATGACGGGAGCGGCTTCGTGATGATGAGGTCGGCTCTTTTTCCGGCGGTGATTGAGCCGGAGAGACGGCTGACACCCATCGCGTATGCCGTGTTGATGGTGCAGGCGTTGAATGCTTCTTCCGGGGTGAGTCTCATTTTGATGCAGCCGAGGGCCATGACGAATCTCATGTCTCCTGACGGGGAGGAACCCGGGTTGAAGTCCGATGCCAATGCCAGAGCAAGGCCTGCCCTGATGAATTCCTTGGCCCTGCCGTAGGGGAGGTTCGAGAAAAATGATGCTCCGGGGAGCATGGTCGGCATAGTGTGCCTGTTGTCCTTCAGGACTTGAATTTCGGCGTCTGTCGTCTGTTCAAGGTGGTCGACGGACAGGGCGTTGTGCGCTGCCCCGACCTGTACGCCTCCGGATACGGCAAGTTCATTGGCATGGATTTTCGGCTGTATCCCGTATCTTGCGGCTGCATCAAGGATTTTTCCGGTCTCTTCCGGAGAGAAGAATCCCCTGTCGCAGAAGACATCCACAAAGTCGGCGAGCCCTTCGGCCGCAACTGCCGGAATCATTTCCCGGCAGACCATGTCGACATATTCACTCTGTCTGCCAGCGTATGCCCTGCCCACGGCATGCGCACCGAGGAATGTGCTCCTGATTTCCATGGGGAAATTTTCTTTCAGCCGGCGGATGACACGCAGCATCTTCAGTTCATCTTCCGTAGTCAGGCCGTACCCGCTTTTGATTTCAATGCTTCCGGTCCCCGCTTTCATGACTTCCTCCGCACGCATGGCAGACTGCCTGTAAAGCTCGTCTTCGGAGGTTTCATGCAGCAGGTCGGCCGAGTTGAGGATTCCTCCTCCCCTGGCGGCGATTTCTTCGTATGAGAGCCCGTCAATCTTGTCCCTGAATTCTCCGTCCCGGCATCCTGCATACACTATATGAGTGTGCGAATCGCAGAATGACGGCAGGACAAATCCTCCTCCGGCGTCCATGACTGAATCAAAGGTGCCGGAGCAGGTTCCTTCAGCCTCGCCGGCAGGACCGAATGCCTCGATTTTACCGTCCCTTAAGGTCATCCATGCGTCTTTCAGCGAGCCGACACGGGACATTTCTTCCCCTTCCTTCTTCAGGACATTTTCGGGGAGAATCCCGAAGATTTCTCCTATGTTCTTTATCAGGGTTCTCATTTGCCTCGGTGTGTCAGGGTTTTCATCTGTTTCTGTGTATCAAGGGCCTCATCTGCCTCTGTGTCTACAGATTGAACGGCACCAGATTGTATTCCCGGAGGAATCTGATTGTCTTTTCAATCAGAGGGTGCATGTACTGGTCGTCGCTGATGAACGGGACTTCCTTGCGGTAATGGGCGAAGATTTTCTCGATTGTCCATGATGAACGGAGCGGCCTGCGGAATTCCAGTGCCTGGGCGGCGTTCATCAGTTCGATTGCGAGGACGCGCTCGGTGTTGTTGATGACCCTGACGAGCTTGGTGGCGGCGTTGGCGCCCATGCTCACATGGTCTTCCTGCCCCTGTGACGACGGAATCGAGTCCACCGAGGCCGGGGTGCAGAGCCCTTTGTTCTGGCTGACGATGGAGGCCGCGGTGTACTGCGGAATCATGAATCCGCTGTTGAGGCCGGGATTGGCGACAAGGAAAGACGGAAGTTCCCTCTGCCCGGAAATCAGCCTGTAGATTCTTCTCTCGGAGATGCTCGCAAGCTCGCTCATGGCGATGGCGAGGAAATCCAGAGGCAGGGCAATCGGTTCCCCGTGGAAGTTTCCGGCGGAAATGATGAGGTCTTCGTCAGGGAATACGGTAGGATTGTCCGTCGCGCTGTTGATTTCGGTCTCCAGTACGGACTTGACATAGCGGAGGGTGTCTTTGACTGCCCCGTGGACCTGCGGGATGCATCTGAATGAATACGGGTCCTGGACATGCTCTTTCTTGCGGCTGATGATTTCGCTGCCGTCCAGAAGCTCGAGGATGCGCGCCGCCGTGTCCGCCTGCCCCTTGTGCGGGCGTACGGCATGGACCTGAGGGTAGAAAGGTTCGATTCGTCCGTCGAAGGCGTCCAGTGACATGGCTGCAATCCTGTCAGCCCATTCGGATAGCCTTTCACATTTGATGACGGCCCAGATGCCGTGTGCGCTCATGAACTGTGTGCCGTTCAGAAGGGCAAGGCCTTCCTTGGACTGCAGCCTTATCGGTTCCCAGCCGAGTTCGGCCCATACTTCTGCGGCCGGCCTTGTCTGTCCTTTCCAGTCCACTTCGCCGAGTCCGATGAGGGGAAGCGACATGTGGGCGAGGGGGGCAAGGTCTCCGGATGCCCCGAGCGAGCCCTGCTGATATATCACCGGCAGGACATCGTTGTTGAACATGTCCACAAGCCTCTGTATGGTCTGCAGCTGTACTCCGGAGTTTCCGTATGCAAGCGACTGGATTTTCAGCAGAAGTATCAGCCGGACAATTTCCGGAGCCACTTTCTCTCCGGTGCCGCAGGCGTGCGACATGACAAGGTTGTGCTGGAGGGCAGAAAGGTCGTCTTCAGGTATCGTTATGTTGCAGAGCGAGCCGAAGCCCGTGGTCACGCCGTAGACCGGCCTGTCCATGTCCTCCATCTTGGAGTCGAGGTATTCCCTGCACTTGATGATGGCCTGCCTGGATTCTTCGCTGATTTCCAGCTGGTACCCCTTGAAAAGTATTTCCTTTATCCTGTCTGTCGAGAGTCTTCTGTTCGATATCTGGTGTATCATCATATGTTGTCTTGATAAAATATGTTGTCGGGATAAAATATATTGTCTTGGTAAATTCAATTGATGCTGTGCTGTTCCATGTCATTCCCTGCAGTCTGCGGAAGATGCGCCGGAAATGGCCTGCCTCACGAGGTCTTCGTCTGCGAGGTTCGGCATTGTCACGCGCAGTCCCGGGGTGCGCTCCATCTCGCGCCGAATCGAGTGCATTGCTCCTTCGTTGCGTGCCCAGCTCCTGCGGGCGATACCGTTGTTCACATCCCAGAACAGCATTTCACGGATGTGTCTTGCGGAGTCTTCGGAGCCGTCTATTACCATGCCGAAGCCGCCGTTGATGACTTCACCCCAGCCTACTCCGCCGCCGTTGTGCAGGGATACCCATGTCGCGCCCCGGAACGAGTCCCCGATTACATTCTGGACAGCCATGTCTGCCGTGCGGTTGGAGCCGTCGTAGATGTTGGATGTCTCCCGGAACGGAGAATCTGTGCCGGATACGTCGTGGTGGTCGCGGCCGAGCACGACTGGCCCCCTGAGTTCCTTTCCGGCTATGGCTTCGTTGAAGGCAAGGGCTATCCTTGTCCTGCCCTCGCAGTCCGCATAGAGGATTCTGGCCTGGGAACCGACCACAAGATTGTTTCTCCCGGCCTCTTCTATCCAGTGTATGTTGTCTTCCATCTGGCCTCTGATTTCCTCCGGCGCGTGGGCTGCGGTCTCTTTCATGGCCTTTACTGCCAGTTCGTCCGTCTTCCTGAGGTCTTCCGGGTCCTGGGACATGCACACCCAGCGGAACGGGCCGAAGCCATAGTCGAAGAAGAGGGGACCCATGATGTCCTGGACATAGGAAGGATATATGAAAGTGCCGTCGGGATTCACGATGTCTGCCCCGGCGCGTGATGCTTCAAGCAGGAAGGCATTGCCGTAGTCGAAGAAATACATTCCCTTGGCTGTAAGCCTGCCTATGGCGGCGGCCTGTCTCCTGAGGGATGCCCTGACGCATTCCTTGAATCTCTCCGGCTCAGCGGCCATCATCTTCCTTGATTCCTCGTATGTGTATCCTGCAGGATAATATCCTCCTGCCCACGGGTTGTGGAGGGAGGTCTGGTCTGAGCCGAGGTCCACACGGATGTCTTCTTCCCCGAGCTTTTCCCAGAGGTCCACTATGTTGCCCTGATAGGCGAGGGAGACGGTCTCCTTTTCAGAGCAGGCCTTCCTGATGCGCGGGATAAGCTCGTCAAGTGATTCATGGATTTCGTCAACCCATCCCTGCTCATATCTTTTCTTCGCGGCCAGAGGGTTTATTTCCGCCGTGACGCTCACTACTCCGGAGATGTTTCCGGCCTTAGGCTGTGCGCCCGACATTCCGCCGAGCCCGGATGTCACGAAGAGCATTCCCTTCATGTTGTCCCTTGTCGCCGGGATGCCCCTTTTGCGCAGCTGCATCCTGGCTGCGTTCATCACCGTGATTGTAGTGCCGTGCACTATTCCCTGAGGGCCTATGTACATGTAGGATCCGGCTGTCATCTGCCCGTACTGCGACACTCCGAGGGCATTCATCCTCTCCCAGTCATCCTGTTTGGAATAGTTCGGGATGACCATGCCGTTGGTGACGATCACCCTCGGGGCATCCCTGTGGCTCGGGAAAAGTCCGAGAGGATGGCCCGAGTACATCACGAGGGTCTGCGTGTCGGTCATTTCCGACAGGTAGCGCATTGCCAGCCTGTACTGTGCCCAGTTCTGGAAGACGGCCCCGTTGCCCCCGTAAGTTATGAGCTCGTGCGGATGCTGTGCCACACGCGGGTCCAGATTGTTCTGTATCATGGCCATGATGGCCGCGGCCTGGCGGCATTTGGCGGGATACATGTCAATCGGGCGGGCATACATCTCATAGTCCGGACGGAATCTGTACATGTAGATTCTGCCGTATGCCTTGAGCTCGCGGGCGAATTCCTCCGCAAGGACTGCATGGTGCTTCCGGGGAAAATATCTCAGCGCATTCCTGACGGCGAGGACTTTCTCTTCTTCCGTGAGGATGTCCTTGCGCACAGGGGCATGGTTTATCTCATTGTCGTATGGCTTCGGTTCCGGGAGGATGTCCGGAATGCCTTCTGCGACCGCTTTCCTGAATTCTTCTGTATTCATGTCGGATTATTTTATTTTCCCGTTGACTATATCCAATATTTCCTTTTCAAGTCCTGCCGCTTCCGCCGCAAGAGCCGCTGCCTCGTCCGCAAGCCTGCCCGCTTCTGCCTTGTCTGAAAGCCCTGCCGCATTGATGCGGACATTGAGTCCGGCGCCGAGTACGGCGCTTCTGGCGGCAAGTGCTCCCACTCCGGCATCGGACACCGAGTTCGGATTGCCTTCGAGGGCCATGTATTTCAGCAGAGGAAATGCCTTGACGGCCGTGCGCATTGTCATCAGGGGAACTTCCGCAGCATATCTTGTGGCTTTCTCGATGGCGGCCTTCCTTACTTCGGCTTCTTCAGGCGTGCCTTTCGGAAGCCCGTATGCCGCCATTATGCCGTTGAATGCGGCTGTATCTTCGTCCACAAGGGCAAGAAGGTCCTTCAGCACGGCCTGGCCCTGCTGCGCAAGGTCGGAGAATTCTTTCCATCTGTCGTCCCATCCCGGCTTGTGGGCCGAAAGGTTTGCGACCATTGTGCCGAGTGCGGCGCCGAGAGCCCCCATGTATGCGGAGACTGACCCTCCTCCCGGGGCAGGGGATTCCGATGCAGTCTCTTCGGCGAAGTCCCTGCATGTCATTCTTATCAGTTTTTCTCTGACAGCCAGCTCCTTGTCGTCTTCCATCATGTATTCGATGACCTTTTCCCCCGGGTTGAACGGCCTGAGGTCATCGAGACCCATGGACTTGACGGCTATCCGTATTATTTCTTCTTCGGAGATGCCGGTGGAGCGGTGCTGTTTCTCAAGGAAATATTTCCCTGCATCGATGAGTGACCGCTTCGGGATCAGTCCGACGATTTCGGTGCCTGTCACGCGGAGCCCCCTTGCCTGGGCTGCCCGGCAGACTTCATCGAAAGCCTTGTGCAGGGGAGTGGCATTGATGTCGGTGATGTTCATCGACACCTGGGCGATGCCGTATTCGTCTATGTACCATCCTATGGCCTTGCATCCCTTGAGGGTGCCCGGTATCATGACCGTCTTGCCGTCGGCGTCTTTGACAATTTTTCCCGTAATCGGGTTGCCTTCCCTCTTCGGACGGCCTTTTTCCCTCACGTCGAATGCCACGGCATTGGCGCGCCGCGTCGAGGTGGTGTTGAGGTTGAAGTTGACGGCTATGAGAAAGTCCCTTGCCCCCACATTCGATGCTCCTGACAATGCCGCCTTTTCCGTGAATTGTCCGGGGCCGAAGTCCGGGGCCTTGTCCGGTGAAGACATTTTTTCCGGCAATGCCTCATATTCCCCGGCCCTGCAGACGGCGAGGTTCTTCCTTTCCGGCCTGAAGGCCGCCGCCTCGTAGCAGTAGCACGGGATGCCGAGTTCTTTCCAGATGCGTTCCGCCAGTTTCCTGGCGAGTACGGCGCATTCTTCGAGCGTGATTCCTGAAACTGGTATGAGGGGGAGCACATCGGTGGCTCCGGAGCGCGGATGGGCTCCGTGGTGAAGTCTCATGTCAATGAGTTCGCCTGCCCTTTTCACTCCGCGGAAGGCCGCCTCGACGACGGCTTCGGGCTCTCCTACGAATGTGACGACAGTCCTGTTGGTCGCCTCTCCCGGGTCTACGTTCAGTATCCTGACGCCTCCTGATTTTTCTATCGCTTCTGTTATTGACCTGATGGTTTCCTTGTTGCGCCCTTCGCTGAAGTTAGGGACGCATTCTATGATTCTTTTCATTGCCAATGTCTTTTTCAGAGACCGGTGTCGCTTACCGGTCCCGGTTTACCTGTCGCTTTCCAGCTTGTGGATGGCAAGTCCGCTCCTGAGCTTCGGCTCGAACCATGTTGTCTTCGGCGGCATGATGTTGCCGGAGTCGGCGATGTCGACGAGCTGCTTCATGGACACCGGATAGAGGGCGAATGCCACGGCCATTTCCCCGCTGTCCACACGGCGGGCGAGCTCGTCCAGTCCCCTGATGCCTCCGACGAAGTCTATTCTCTTGTCTGTCCTGAGGTCTTTGATGCCGAGAATCCTGTCAAGCACGAGGTCGGAAAGGACTGTGACGTCCAGGACTCCGATAGGGTCGGAGTCATCGTATCTGCCTTCTTTGGCATCAAGCGAATACCATTTTCCTGCGAGGTACATCGAGAAATTGTGCAGACGGGACGGCCTGCATGCCTCATGTCCCGGCTTTCCGCTGCTCCTCTCACGTCCCCCGAGCTCTGTGACGGAGAAGTCGTCCGAGAGCCTGCGGAGAAATTCTTCCGGAGACAGGCCGTTCAGGTCCTTGACGACGCGGTTGTAGTCGATGATTTTCAGCTGGCTTTCAGGGAAGGCGACGGCCATGAACCAGTTGTATTCCTCCTGCCCCGTATGGTTCGGGTTTCCTGCTTTCTTTTCTGCCCCGACTCTTGCTGCCGCGGCTGTACGGTGATGGCCGTCCGCCACATAGAATGCCGGGATTGTGCTGAATATCGCGGTTATCCTCTCTATGTCTTCCGGGCTGTCGATTATCCAGAAACGGTGTCCGAAACCGTCCTCTGCGACGAAGTCGTATTCCGGTCTGCGTGCGGTGTATTTCCCGACAATTTCAGAAACCTCCTCATTGTCAGGATAAGAGAAGAATACGGGTTCGATGTTGGCGTCCTGGATGCGGACATGGACCATCCTGTCGTCTTCCTTTTCCTTGCGGGTGAGCTCGTGCTTCTTGATCCGGCCTTCGGCATAGTCGTCCGTATGGGCACAGACCACAAGCCCGTACTGGGTCCGCCCGTCCATTGTCTGGGCATAGATGTAATAGTACGGCCTCTCGTCCTGGACGAGCCACCCGTTGTCCTGCCATTTCCGGAAATTCTCCACGGCCCTGTCATATACTTCGCCGCTGTGTTCGTCGGCGATGGGCGTAAAGTCTATTTCCGGCTTTGTGATATGGAGCAGGGACTTTTCCGATGCCTCTTTCCTGGCTTCCTCCGAATTCAGCACGTCGTATGGACGGGCTGCGACTTCTTCCACAATCTCTTTGGGCGGCCTGACCGCCGCAAAAGGCTTTATTCTTACCATAGGTGACTGTCTTCTATTTTGCGTTGACCTGGAAACGGGTGCAGCCTGTGGCAAAATATTCCACTATCTGGCGTGCGGCTGCAAGGCCTGCGTTTATATTGGCCTCGGCTGTCTCTGCCCCCATTTTCTTCGGAGTGGCGAATACCCTTTTCCCGAATTTTTCATTGAGCTCTGCCTGGCAGTCCGCCGCGATGTCCGTGACATATTTTAGGCCAGCCCTGTCCGATAGCACTTTCACGAGTTCCGCCTCGTTGATGACTTCCTTGCGGGCCGTGTTCACCAGGCATGCCCCGTCAGGCATGAGCGACAGCAGGCTGTAGCCGATTGAGCCCCGCGTCTCGGCCGTAGCAGGTATGTGCAGGGAAATGAAGTTGCATGAAGAATACATTTCTTCCAGCGTCGTGGCAGGGACTACTCCGTCCGCAAGCATCTTTTCGGCCGGGACAAACGGGTCGTATGCCATGACTTCCATCCCGAGGGCCTTTGCCTTTGCCGCCACGAGACGCCCGACATTCCCGTATGCCTGTATGCCCAATTTCTTTCCGCTGATTTCTTTTCCTGTGCCAGGGGTGAAACAGTTCCTCGACATGTATATCATCATGGCGAGGGCAAGTTCCGCAACGGCATTGGAGTTCTGTCCCGGGGTATTCATCACTACTATTCCCCTCTCTGTGCAGGCATCAAGGCTGATGTTGTCATATCCGGCCCCTGCCCTGACCACGATTTTCAGCTTCGGGGCGGCGGCTATTACTTCCGGGGTGACTTTGTCGGAGCGCACGATGAGGGCGTCAGCATCGGCTGCCGCATCAAGAAGCTGCTGGCGGTCGGTGTATTTCTCAAGCAGTACGGCCTCATGTCCGGCTGCCTGGCATATTTCCTTTATTCCGTTCACGGCAGCTGCGGCAAACGGCTTTTCAGTGGCTGTCAGTATTTTCATTTTTTCAGTCTTTCAAATTCCTGCATGCATTCAACCAGAGCCTTTACGCTCTCTGCCGGACAGGCATTGTATATGGATGCCCTGAATCCTCCGACGGACCTGTGCCCCTTGATGCCGGCCATGCCCTTGCCTTTCGCGAACTCAAGGAATTCGTCCTGCAGGGCCTCATGTCCCGGCGCCATTACAAAGCACACGTTCATGATGGACCTGTCTTCCTTTGCGGCGGTGCCGATGAAGAGGCTGTTCCTGTCTATCTCGTCATAGAGCATGGCGGCCTTCTCTACATTAATCTTATGGATGGCTTCCACTCCGCCGATGCCCTTGAGCCATTTCAGAGTTTCCTTCATGACGAAAATCGGGAAGACCGGAGGGGTGTTGAACATCGAGCCCTTGTCGACATGTACCCTGTAGTCAAGCATGGTAGGGATGTATCTGCTGACCTTGCCGAGCGCATCCTTGCGTACAATGGCGAATGCCACGCCGGCAGGACCCACATTCTTCTGCGCGCCTCCGTAGATGAGGGCATATCTGCTGACGTCTACAGGGCGGCTCATGATGTCCGAGGACATGTCTGCAATCAGCGGCACAGGGCAGTCGATGTCATGCTTTATTTCTGTACCGTAGATGGTATTGTTGGTGGTGATGTGGAAATAGTCAAGGTCTGACGGGATTTCATAGCCTTTCGGGATGTAGCTGTATGTCTTGTCCGCTGAAGATGCCACTGCAAAGGCATTTCCGAGTCCCTGGGCTTCCTTCAGGGCTTTCTTCGCCCATACGCCGGTCTCAAGGTAGCCGGCCTTGTTCTCAAGGAAATTCATTGCCACATACAGGAACTGCATGCTTGCCCCTCCTCCGAGGAAAAGCACTTCATGAGTGTCGGGGATGTTCAGCAGCTCTTTCCAGAGTGACCTGCATTCGTCCATCACTTCTCCCCATTCCTTTGAGCGGTGGGACACTTCTATGACAGACATGCCTGTCCCGCAGAAGTCCTTGAGGGCTTCTATCGAATTCTCGATTGCCTGGTCCGGGAGCACGCACGGCCCGGCGTTGAAATTATGTACTTTTTTCATGTTACGGATTGAAATTAAAATCGGATGTAAATGTAATGAATTTTTTAATATAGCCCCTTGATGTCTGTGATTTTTTCGCAGTAATGACAGAGGAGTGATATTTCATTATCATTTTCAACGGTGGTGAACCTCGTCTTGACCGGCTGGTGGTTTGTTATGCATTTCGGGTTCATGCACTTGGCTATGCCTTCTATTTCATGGGGCATGACGAGCTTCCGCTTCTCCACCACCCTGAAGTCCCTGATGATGTTGACAGTGGCCTTCGGCGCCACAAGGGCGAGCTTGTTGAGTTCCTCGTCTTCGAAGAACCTGTCCGCTATCTTTATTATGCCCTTTTTCCCGAACAGCTTGCTGTTGAGGTTGATGCCTATGGTAATCCGGTTCCTTTCATCCATGAGGTTCAGTATCTCGAGAACCTTGAATACATTTTCCGACGGTATGTGGTCAAGCACCGTCCCGTTCTCCAGCGCGCTTACCACGAGTTCTTTGTCTGTATGTGTCATGATGTGAATGTTTTAAACTGATGCATTTGTTATGGACTGTCTGTATCCGGGATTATCAGTTATCTGTATCCCAGGAGGTAGGCGATGATGGCCATGCGGACATAGAGCCCGTTTTCCGCCTGCTTGAAATAATATGCGTACGGAGTCTCGTCCACATCCTGGTCAATCTCATTCACTCTCGGCAGCGGATGCAGGATTTTCATGTTCGGCTTGACATTTCCGAGCATTGAGGCCCCAAGCCTGTAGACATCCTTGACTTTCTCGTATTCCATCGGGTCCGTGAAGCGCTCCTGCTGCACCCTTGTCATATAGAGGATGTCGCAGTCGTCCAGATGTTCTTCGAGAGAATTGGTCTCGGAATATCCTATGTGCTTTTCGTCAAGGAATTTCTTGTATTCCACCGGCATCTTCAGCTCTTCCGGCGCCGTGAATATGAACTTGGGATTGAAAAATGACATTGCCTGCAGGAGCGAATGCGTTGTCCTTCCGTATTTGAGGTCCCCTACCATATTGATGGACAGGTCTTCGAGCCTTCCCTGGGTCTGTTTGATGCTGTAGAGGTCAAGCAGAGTCTGTGACGGATGCTGGTTGGCTCCGTCGCCTGCGTTCACCACTGGAACAGAAGCCACTTCTGACGCATATCTGGAGCTTCCTTCGAGCGGATGCCTCATTATTATCATGTCCACATAATTGGATACCATCTTGATGGTGTCCTTGAGCGTCTCACCCTTGCTTACGCTGGTGTTGGTCGCGTCCGAGAAGCCTATGACCTTGGCTCCAAGTCTGTTTACCGCCGTCTCAAAGCTCAGGCGGGTTCTTGTCGAGGGCTCAAAGAATATGCAGGCTATTACCTTGCCTTCCAGAATTTTCTGAACCCTGTTCTGCTCAAATTCCCTGGCGACTTCCAGGACATGGAGGATTTCTTCTTTGCTGAAATCCCTGATGGAGATGAGGCTTTTTTTCATTTTTCTGTATTTAGTGTCAGTCTTTTTTCTGTGTCTGCATTGTCCTGCCGTCCATGCCGTCTTCACGGCTCCGATGCCGTGCATCCTTCTATGTCTGCGGCTCTTTTGAGAAATTCCTTCTCCAGCGACAGCCTGACATTCACTTCCATGGTGCATTCCATCCCGAAGTCCTGCCCTTCAGGGGCAAGGCCGAGGTCCTTGGCCATCTTCATCACTCCGTTCATGCTCATGTATCCGAAGGTGAGCCTGAATCTTTTCGATGCGGTCTTCTCTGTTGTTGCGGCTTTGTCAAGTGCGTCTGCCGCCGAGGTCCTGTATGCGCGGATGAGCCCCGGTATGCCGAGCTTTATGCCGCCGAAATACCTTATGACCACAATCAGGATGTCGCTGAGTCCCCGGGAATCAATCTGGCCGAGTATCTGCCTTCCGGCCGAGCCCGACGGTTCCCCGTCGTCGTTTGCCCTGAATCTTTCTCCTCCGCAGCCGAGTCTCCATGCATAGCAGTGGTGCCGGGCGTCATGGTACTCTTTTTTGAGAGAAGCAATGACTTCTTTTATTTCTTCTTCTGTTTCAACGGGATAGGCTCGGGCAATGAATCTGCTGCCATTGTCCTTGAACAGCCCTTCGGAGGGGGAGGCTATGCTGCTGTAGGTGTCTTTTATGATATTGTCCGGTCCGTTCATTCCGAATCCAAATTTAGTGCTTTCTGCAAGATTTTACAATAATGAAACAATATTTTCCGCGGACAGAAATATTTTGTACCTTTGGCATCGCATTTTGCGGGGGTGGTCCGAAAGCACCCTTTTGAGCCTGCCTCCGGTTTCGCAGGTAAGGCCGTCGTTAAATTTATGAATGGTATGATACTTAAGTACAGAGTTTCTCTTCCCGGGATAAAAGGCTTTTCCAGGGTATACGAAGTGAATGGCAATGCCACCCTCTATGCGTTTCACAAGCAGATGAGGGCGGACATGGATTTCCCGCAGGATCAGATGGTGCTGTTCAAGGCCCTGGACGCTGACGGCAAAGTGTCTGCGCGGTACGGCATTTTCAATCTTGGAGCCGGTACCATAGATTCAGTGACCCTTGCCCAGACTCTGAAGAAAGGAGAGGTGTCATTCGTTTATTTCTATGACACCACCAATGCCAAGAGCGTCATCGTGACGTACGAGGGGGAGGCGGAGCCCCGTGAAGGAGTGTTGTATCCGTTGCTCGTGGAGACCAAGGGCCCGAATCCGATAGAGTTCGAGAACGGTTATGTAGCCTTTGAGGATCTTCCTGATGACAAGAAGAAGGCTCCGGAAGAAGACTGGGGGGATGACGATGACGATGATGACGGAGGGAAGGATTCTCCGGAAGAAGCCGAAGAGATATACGATGAAGACGAAGGCGACGAGTAGCGGAAAACTTCTGGTAATAGTCCTCGGGCCCACTGCGGTGGGCAAAACGGATTTCAGCATAGACCTTGCCCTCAGATACGGGTCGCCTGTCATATCCTGCGACTCCAGACAGATTTACAAGGAAATGACCATCGGGACGGCTGTCCCGTCTGCTTCACAGCTCGCTGCCGTGAAGCATTATTTTATACATTCCCATTCAGTCAGGGACAATTATACGGCTGGCAAATACGAGATTGAGGCCGTTGCTCTCATGGAACGTCTTTTTGCCGAAGGCCATGACACACTTGTGATGGCCGGAGGGTCTGGATTCTATATTGATGCAGTCTGCAGGGGGCTTGATGACTTTCCTCCTGCCGATCCCCGGCTCCGGGCCGAGCTGTCCGACAGGCTCAGGAGGGAAGGGGTGGAGTCGTTGCGGTTCGATTTGCGCCGCCTTGACCCGGAAAGCTATGATTCCATTGACCTTGCCAACGGACAGAGAATCGTCCGTGCCCTTGAAGTCTGCATTATGACAGGAAAGAAGTTCTCGTCATTCAAGACGGCATCGGTAAAGAAACGCGGCTTTGAAATCAAGAAAATCGGTCTGACCAGGCCTCGGGATATCCTCTATGACAGAATCAACAGGAGGGTGCTTCAGATGATGGATGACGGGCTCGTCGGGGAAGTGAAGTCACTTGTCAGCCATAGGGGGCTTCCTGCCCTGCAGACAGTCGGCTACAGGGAAATCTTCAGTTATCTCGACGGGGACATAAGCCTCGGGCGTGCGGTGGAACTGATTCAGCGAAACACCCGCCATTATGCCAAGCGGCAGATGACATGGTGGGGAAGGGATGATGATATCGAATGGACCGACCTTTCGGAGGAATGACCTTTTGAAAATGCCATCGGCCACACTTTTGCAGAAAAATCACGGCCGGTGGATGCCATTCTACATATCCACCGGCCGTGACATGAACAGGCTTTCAGTCCTTTGTTGCGTCAGAACGGAAGGTCGTCATCCTTGCTGTCATCAGCAGGAACCGCTGTAGCAGCCGCCGCTGCCTGTGCGTTGCCGGTTTCCTGTGCCGGAGCCGCTGTCTGCGGGGCAGAGACGGGCTGGCTCCCGGCGGCGTCGATTCTCCATGCGCGCAGGTCGGTATACCATCTGCCGTTGTATTCCCTGCTGCTGACATTGAATGAAACCTTGACGGAATCCCCTATCTGGAATCTTTCCAGGTCTTTCACCTTGTCCTCACCCCAGACATTGAAGCATGCCTGGGACGGGTAGGATCCTTCCTGATATTCGATGATGAACTCCTGCTTTGACCAGTTGCCTCTCTGGGAGACGCCTGTCTGCACATTGAGTTTTCTGATTATCTTTCCTTCTATTTCCAATGACATGGCGGATTATCTTTTGGCTACTTCCTTCTCTTCCTCTGCCGGAACCTTGCCCACTTTCACCACTTCAATGTCGAAGAGGAGAGTCGAGTTAGGTCCGATATTGCCTGTCCTGCGGGCCCCGTAGGCAAGGGAATCAGGAACGAAGAGCTGGATTTTGCCGCCTTCTCCCACATACTGGAGACCTTCTGTCCATCCTTTGATTACTCTGTTGAGGGTAAATCTTACAGGATCCTTTTCCTTGTCGGACTCGTCGAATACCGTGCCGTCAAGAAGAGTTCCCGTGTACTGTACGAATACCGTGTCCTTAGGGCCTGGCTTGACTTCGTTGCCGGCTTCTTCAATGATGTACTGGAGACCGCTGTCAGTGCTTACGACTCCTTCCTTCATCTTGTTCTCCTGCATGAACTTTTCGCCTTCGGCCTTGTTTACGGCAGCCTCGTATTCATTTCTCTTGGAGAGGAAGTCGTTGAAGAGCCTGTTCATGTCCATCGGGTTGATCTTGAACTGCTTGTTGAATTCAGGGTCGCGCTGGTTTCCTTCGGCGTTGATGAAGTCCATCATGCCTTTCTTGATTTCGGCAAAATTGAGGTCATCACCGAAGTTGTAGCCTTTGATGAAGGACCCGAAATTGATGCCGATGAGATAGCTCACTGAATCTGTCTCTGCTGCGGACGGGAGTTCCGCGTCAACTTTCACATTGCTCTTGGGAGAGGATGAGCAGGATGCGGCAATTGCAGCACAGGCTGCAGCTGCGGCAAAAATACTGATGATTCTTTTCATGTCTTTTCTTTTTATTTTGTTTTAAAAATTTGCGCAATCGTGCAAATATCGCAAAAAAATCAGAAAATCATTCTGTTTTTGAAAAGAATCTTTTTGAACTGTTTGTCATTTCCAGGACTTCAGGAGGCAGCTGCCGGCTGTCCCTGCGGCATGTGAGCCACAGCATGGCGATTCCCAGGATTGCCGCTACGGCAGATGTCAGCAATATGCTCATCTTGCCGATGTCCGTGAGGCCCGGGTCCCGGAATGCGAGACTGTTTATGAATATTGACATGGTGAAGCCTATGCCCCCGAGGATTCCCATTGCGGCCACCTGGCTCCATCTTATGCCGTCAGGAAGAGAGGCTATCCTGAATTTGACCCCGATCCAGCTCAGCAGCAGTATCCCGACAGGCTTTCCGACGAGGAGCCCGAAGAATATGCCCAGGCTGACTGTCGGAATCCCGTTGCCTGAAAAACTTGAGAAATCCAGGGCCACCCCGGCATTGGCAAGCGCGAACAAAGGAATTACGACAAAATTGACGAACGGGCGCAGGCCCCGTTCGAACCTGTGCATGAGCGAATCGTGATATTCCCCGGAATGTCCTTTGGACGGGATGGTCATTGCCAGCAGCACTCCGGCTACTGTCGCATGTATTCCGGACATCAATATGAAATACCAGAGGAACAGCCCGGCTATGATGTAGAAATACCGGTTGTCAAGCTTGCCCCTGTTGAAGAGGAACAGGATGACGAGAACAATCCCGGCCATGACAAGCCATCCGAAATGCAGTGCATGCGACGGGTAGAATATGGCAAGGACAATGATTGCCCCGAGGTCGTCCACGATTGCCAGTGCCGTGAGGAACACTTTCAGTCCCGGATTGACTCTGCTGCCGAGGAGTGATATTATGCCTATGGCGAATGCTATGTCTGTCGCCATGGGGATTCCCCATCCCCCTGATGTCTCCGGATTCCCGGCGTTGAATGCCGTGAATATGAGTGCCGGCACTATCATTCCCCCGATGGCCGCCATGACAGGCAGGGCTGATTTCTTGAGGGACGAGAGCCTGCCGATCAGCATCTCCTTTTTGATTTCAAGGCCTACGACAAAGAAAAATATCGCCATCAGCGCATCATTGATCCAATGTCTTATGCTCATTGTGATGGAGAAGTCCCCTACTGTGATGCTTCCGTCCTTGTTCCACATCTTGTCAAACCACATTGTCTCGGGGAAGGAGGCCATTGCTACGGCAACCAGTGCGCATGCAAGCAGAAGGATGCCTACGGCTGCCTCGTTGTGGAGCAGGGCATTGAGCCCCTTGTGCGTTTTTTTTCCGTTGTCATTAGTGTTCATGGTCAGAAATTTCTGGTTCCCGGCAAAGGTACGATTAAAAAATCCTATCATAAAATATTTGTAACTGAAAAATTTTTTTTATCTTGGTAAAAGTTTTAATCAACAGTTCCTATGGATATTGACTCGTCGATGCTTCATGACAGGCTGAAGGAATTTTTCGGCTTTGACACTTTCAAGGGTGACCAGGAGAAAATCATCAAGGAGCTTGTCTCCGGACACAATACTTTTGTGCTCATGCCTACGGGAGGGGGCAAGTCCCTGTGTTACCAGCTTCCGGCCCTTGTCATGGAGGGAACGGCGATAGTCATTTCTCCTCTCATCGCTCTGATGAAGAATCAGGTCGATGCCATCCGCGGCTTTGTCGCCGGCAATGACGGGATTGCGCATTTCCTCAATTCCTCCCTTCCGAGGGCTCAGGTGAATGAAGTGCGTGCCGATCTGCTTTCCGGAGTCACCAAGCTTCTCTATGTGGCCCCGGAATCACTGACGAAAGAGGAGAACGTCTCCCTGCTCAAGGAGATAAAGATATCATTCTATGCAGTGGATGAAGCCCATTGCATCTCCGAATGGGGGCATGATTTCCGTCCGGAATACCGCAGGATAAAGTCAATCATAGATGAAATAGGCACGGCCCCGGTCATTGCCCTGACGGCCACCGCGACACCGAAGGTCCAGAGCGACATCCAGAAAAATCTCGGCATAATGGACGCCCGTGTCTTCAAATCCTCGTTCAACAGGTCCAATCTTTATTATGAGGTCAGGGACAAGGTCGACACCAAGAGGGATATCATCAAGTTCATACGCCAGCATCCGGGCAAGTCCGGGATTATATACTGTCTCAGCCGCAAGAAGGTTGAGGAGCTTGCTGAGCTGTTGAATGTCAACGGGATAAAGGCTCTGCCGTATCATGCCGGGCTGGACGCAAAGACAAGGGCCGCCAACCAGGACAAGTTCCTGATGGAGGAGGTTGACGTGATTGTGGCTACAATAGCC
>JADIMJ010000043.1 GCA_017694835.1 Candidatus Cryptobacteroides gallistercoris | reverse complement strand
CGTACCCGCGACCGCTATCCTTGCCGGTCTGTTGTTTTCCTTTTCCATATCTTTTTCGTTTTCTATATTGTCAATTATGTCTCTCTGTGCTCCAACTCCACCTGGTTTCCCCAATGGGCGCGATTGGGGATGGGCTGGAAGATGGCCGGACGGATTGTATCTTGATTTCAGACTAACTTCGGCTGGAAAAACTAAAGACTGCAATATGACTAAAGTGAAAACATTAGGTGAAGTCGCCCGGCTATGGGAGGATGACAAGCGGCATTATGTAAAATATTCTACAATATCCGCTTACAGGCTTATACTCCAGATACATATCCTGCCTGCATTCGGCAATAGGTCAGATATTTCCGAAAAGGATATCCGTCAGTTCACCCTTGACAAGCTGGACAGCGGCTTGAGCAGGAAAAGCGTCACCGATATACTTGTCGTACTGAAAATGATAATGAGATTCGGTAAAAAGACAGGTATATGGAAATACCGGGAATGGGACATACGGCTCCCGGCAGCCGGAGAAAGGCACAAGATCGATGTGCTGGATACAGCCGATTATCTCAGGATACTCGACTATCTGCGTTCAGACATTTCACGTGCCAATATCGGGATATACATCTGCCTGACGACAGGGATCAGGATAGGAGAGGTCTGCGCCTTGAAATGGTCGGACATTGACCTGAAGGGAGGAGTGATCAGAATCAGGCAGACAATAGAGAGAATCTATATTCTGGACAACGGCATAGGGCGCACTGAACTTGTCATAGGTCCGCCCAAGACGCAGAATTCCATCAGGGACATTCCTATCGTATCCGAACTGAAAACACTGCTTGAAGGCTGCCCCAAGCCGAATGACACCGACAGCTATATCCTCACAGGAAGCCTCCGGCCGACTGAACCGAGGACTTACCGCAACTATTACAGCCGTATGCTGGAAAGGCTCGGCATTCCGCATATCAAGTTCCACAGCCTGCGCCACAGTTTCGCCACTATGTGCATCAAGAGCGGCTGCGACTATAAGGCCGTCAGCTCCATTCTCGGACATTCCGATATCCGCACGACCCTCAACCTCTATGTCCACCCCGGGCTGGAACAGAAACGGCAGTGCATCGATATGATGTTCAATTCTGTCACCGGGAGACGGTAATTGTGCCGAAATGATTATTTTTGTACAATGATTAATTTTTTGATATGGAATTCACCCAGAATTTTATCGACGGGCTTCTGAAGGAAGCCGAAGGGAATCCGAGGCTGAGGACGAATGTAGACCTGCGCGATTCAGACTCTGACGGGTCGCAGAGGATGCTCAATGCGCTTCTGCCAGGGACGAAAGTTGATATACACAGGCATCCGGCCTCGTCCGAAAGCGTAATCTGCATCTGCGGGCGGATGGATGAAGTGTTCTATGATGACTCGGGCAGCGAGACAGGCCGCATCAGGCTCTCCCCTGCCGAAGGGCGTTACGGATGTCAGGTCCCTGCCGGAGTCTGGCATACTGTCGAAGTATTCGAGCCGAGCGTTATCATCGAAGCCAAGGACGGCAGGTACGGAGAAGACAGGAGCGAGAGATTGTAATTCTGCAGTATCTTGATTACTGTATTATTTGGGAATCTGGCAAAATTATCCAATATTTGCACATTGATTGTAACAACCATTACAGTAACAGATATTACAATTGCCGGATTATGAAATTTTATGACAGCGCAGCCGAAATCAGTGCTTTAAGGCGGATTGAAAAAAACTCCGCTGAATATGCTCAAATGACCGTTATAACCGGAAGACGGCGCATAGGGAAGACGACACTGATCAAGGAGGCATTTACAAAAATCCCTTTTGTCTATTTCTTTGTGGGGAAAAAGAGTGAAAACCTGCTTTGTAATGAACTCAGGGAGATTGTCTGCGAGACTCTTGGAGAAGATCTCGGAGATTTTTCTTCGTTTGCAAGACTTTTTTCTGTCATAATGTCTGTCTCGAAACGGAAGAATTTCACTTTGGTGCTGGATGAATTTCAGAATTTCAGATATGCCAATAATGCTATTCTCTCTGAAATGCAGGATATCTGGGATTCCAATAAAGACATATCACACATCAATCTGGTGCTTTGCGGTTCAATATATTCAAAAATGAAGGAAATTTTCGATGACAAGGATGAGCCGCTCTATGGACGCTGTACCGCAAGATTCAGCATTCGTCCTTTTTCAACCGCGACATTGAAAGAGATTCTCGGTGATTTTAACCCTGAATACACTCCAGACGATCTTCTGTGCCTGTACATGATTACCGGAGGTGTTGCAAAATATGTAGAGCAACTGATGTCACAAGGTGCATTCACTAAAGATGATATGATAGACTGTACGTTTGAGTTAGGATCATATTTCATTGACGAAGCCCGGGAGATGCTGTCTGATGAATTCGGACGGGACTACGGCAATTATTTTTCCATATTGGCCGCCCTTGCTTCGGGAAATACTACCAGAGGTGAAATCAAAAGCTATACCGGTATAGAAGCAGGAGGATTTCTTGACAATCTGGAAAAGGATTTCGGTATAATCGAGAAAAAACGTCCGTATTTGTCAGGCCCGAACAGTAAAAAAGTCAGATACGGCATTTCAGATAATTTCCTTGATTTCTGGTTCAGGTTCATATATAAATACAGGAGTGCAATCGAAATCCAGAATCTGAAATATGTCCGGAATAAAGTTCTCGCCGATTATGAGACTTATTCCGGCCTTGTCCTTGAGCGGTATTTCCGTCAGCAATATAAAGAAAAGGGATTGTACAATATTGTCTCCAGTTATTGGGACAAGGATGGTAAAGATGAAATCGACCTGGTCGCTGTCAATGAGGCCGAACATAAAATTGTAATAGGCGAGATCAAACGGAATCCAGACAGGATTGACCTGCGCATTCTGAAAGAAAAGTCAACAAAAATCCTTGACCGCCACAAAGGCTGGTCAGTCATATTTGCCGGCTTGTCAATGGAAGATATCAACTAATATTTCACATATTAAAGATTATTGCATCCGCATATGAAAAAGGCTCTGATTACGGGAATCACGGGACAGGACGGGTCGTTCCTGGCGGAATTCCTCATAGACAAAGGATATGAAGTACACGGGATACTCCGGCGCAGTTCCTCGTTCAATACAGGCAGGATAGAACATCTCTATCTTGACGAATGGGTACGGGACATGAAGCGGAAACGTCTTGTCAACCTCCACTGGGGGGATATGACAGACAGCAGTTCGCTGATAAGGATAATACAGGCCGTCCAGCCGGACGAGATATACAACCTTGCCGCGCAGAGCCACGTCAAGGTGAGTTTTGATGTGCCGGAATACACGGCGGAGACCGATGCTGTGGGGACTTTGCGGTTGCTGGAGGCCGTCAGGATACTCGGAATGGAGAAAAAGGTCAGAATCTACCAGGCATCCACTTCGGAACTGTTCGGACTTGTCCAGGAGACTCCGCAGAAGGAGACGACACCGTTCTACCCGCGTTCCCCATACGGGGTGGCCAAACTGTACGGTTTCTGGATTACGAAGAACTATCGGGAGAGTTACGGGATGTTCGCTGTCAACGGCATCCTTTTCAACCATGAGAGCGAGCGCCGAGGAGAGACTTTCGTCACGAGGAAGATCACTCTCGCAGCCTGCCGGATCGCTGCCGGATACCAGGACAAGTTGTATCTGGGGAATCTCAGCGCGAAAAGGGACTGGGGCTATGCAAGGGACTACGTGGAATGCATGTGGCTGATGCTGCAGAACGACCGGCCTGATGACTATGTGATAGCGACCGGGGAGCAGCACAGCGTAAGGGAATTCTGCACCCTTGCATTCTGGGAGGCCGGAATCGGACTCAGATGGGAAGGCAGCGGAGTGGAGGAGAAAGGGATATGCGTCTCGGGCCCGGAGAATCTGACAGGCAGGACCCTGGTGGAAGTGGATCCGAAATATTTCCGTCCGGCGGAAGTGCAGGAACTTCTCGGAGACCCGACAAAGGCAAGGACGGAACTGGGATGGAATCCGCGCAAGACCTCTTTTGAAGAACTCGTAAGGATAATGGTCCGTCACGACACGTCCTTTGTCAGGAAACTTTACCTCAAGGCGCAGCAGCCGGAATGACCCTGTCCCCCTGAACGAAGCCACCACTGCCATCCTGAACGGAGCCACCCTGTCATCCTGAACGGAGCCGGCAGGCGGAGTGAAGGATCTGGGAAAGGACATGACTGTATCAGATTCTTCGCTAACGCTCAGAATGACAAAAAGGAACGAAGCCGGCAGGCGGAGTAAAGGATCTGGAAAAGGAAAAGATTTACACAATATATGCTTGATAAAGATGCAAAAATATATGTGGCGGGACACCGCGGTCTTGTGGGTTCCGCCATCTGGAACAATCTTCTTCAGAGAGGATACACCAACCTGACGGGCCGCAGCCACAAGGAACTGGACCTGCTGGACGGAGTTGCCGTAAGGGAATTTTTCGACCGGGAGAGGCCGGATGCCGTCGTTCTGGCTGCCGCACACGTCGGAGGGATTATGGCCAACCTGCAATACCGTGCAGACTTCATCTGGCAGAATCTCCAGATACAGCAGAATGTCATCGGAGAGAGTTTCCGTCACGGGGTGCAGAGACTCCTGTTCCTCGGCAGCACCTGCATCTATCCACGCGAGGCGCCGCAGCCGATGACTGAAGACTGCCTGCTGACCTCCCCTCTCGAATACACCAACGAGCCGTACGCCATCGCCAAGATAGCAGGGCTGAAAATGTGCGAGAGTTTCAACATCCAGTACGGGACTAACTATATCGCCGTGATGCCTACCAATCTGTACGGTCCCAACGACAATTTCCATCTTGAGAACAGTCATGTACTGCCGGCAATGATACGCAAGATACATCTGGCGAAATGCATCAGCGAAGGCGACCGGGATGCAGTGCGGAAGGATATCGCATTGCGTCCGGTGACCGTTCCTGCCGGCGCAATCGGGAAAAGCGCTGCCGAAGGGGAAAAATCATTCTCTGACAGAGGATACCGGATCCAGGAAGGGAAATTCATCGTTGACGGAACCTCTGCAGAGTCCGACATTCTCGCTGTCCTGAAGCACTATGGCATAACCGGAGAGGCCGTCACCCTCTGGGGCACGGGCAGGCCGATGAGAGAGTTCCTGTGGAGCGAAGAAATGGCTGACGCTTCGGTACATGTCCTGCTGAATGTGGATTTCAAGGATACATACGACCCTTCCGAGAAAAACGCCGATGGCATCACCGAGATCCGCAACTGCCATATCAATGTAGGCACAGGCAAGGAATTGAGTATCCGGGAAGTGGCTGAAAAAATCAGGAAGGAAACCGGATTCAGGGGGGAACTGCTCTGGGATTCCTCAAAGCCGGACGGGACCCTGCGCAAACTGACTGACGTGACGAAACTGCACAGTCTCGGCTGGCACCACAAAATCGAGATTGACGAAGGTATCCACCGGCTCTACCAATGGTACCTCAAGGGCATCTGCATCAATCATCCGGCCATCTGACATGACTGTCCCTGCAGCAGTCAACATCTGCCGTTTACTACACTTCTCCACCCTCGGGAACCTGTAAGACAGGAATCATGGGCCGGCAATCCTGCAACGTGCGAGTCTTGCAGCCATTTCCGGCTTCAGCACCCCTGCCTTTTCCAGGCCTTCGACAGTCCAAGCCTCAACCGGATTGTTCTCGCGGTAGAGGACAATGCCGTGCGCAGCATACGAACCGATATACGGATGCAGTTTCAGGGAATCTTCAGGAAGGGTCCACATCGGATACGGCTCCGCCGTCTCTTCCTTTACAGTCACCAGATCCTGCAATCCGTTGAATTTCTCACGGTCAAAGCGATGGATATCCATCAGTTGTTCCTTGTAGGAGAAGCCATGCAGCCTTTCCCTGTGTTCGATTATCTTCCTTGCAAAATATCCTCCGATACCGGGAAGGGCATCAAGGGCCGCGGAATCAACGGCGTTCAGGTCCAGCAGAGGGATATCGATGTATGG
>JADIMJ010000042.1 GCA_017694835.1 Candidatus Cryptobacteroides gallistercoris | reverse complement strand
ATTTTATGAAATCACATGCAGTCAATGCGGCGCTGGCCGCCGCTGCTCTTCTTTCCGCCGCCGGCTGCGGCATGAGGGAACCTGATTACGATGCCTGCGGACAGATAAATGCGACGGAGGTGATTGTCTCTGCGGAAAGCAGCGGAAGAATCATCATCTTTTCCGTCACGGAAGGAGACAGGCTGAAAGCCGGCGAATGTGCCGGGCAGATAGATTCCGTGCAGACATGGCTCCAGAAAGAGGAATTGCTCAGCAGGAAGAAAAGCGCGGAAGTGAAGCTTGTGGACATGGAATGCCAGACCCGCGCCCAGTATGCCCGGTTAGAGAATCTGAAAAACGAGCTGAAGCGTTCCCGTGACCTGCTTGAAAAAGATGCCGGGACACAGAAACAGGTCGATGACCTCGAGTCGGAAATCAATATTCTGGAAGGGCAGATAGCCGCTGCGGAACAGAATTACAGGCAGAACAACGAGAGCGTCAGGGCCGAGATGGCCACGCTTGATGTCCAGATTGCCCAGACGGGTGACAAGCTCAGGAAATGCCGGATAATTGCTCCCGTTTCAGGGACCGTCCTTGAGAAATATGCAGAGGAAGGGGAAAGCGTCACTTCCGGACGGCAGTTATTCAAAATCGCAGACATGGACAATCTCTATGTCAAGGCATACTTCCCTTCGGCCCGGCTTGCGGACCTTCATGTCGGGGACACTGTGAAAGTCATCCCGGACGACGGGACTGCAAAGCCTGCGGAATACGAAGGCACGGTGACATGGATTTCCGATGAGGCAGAATTCACCCCGAAAAACATCCAGACCCGGGATGAGCGGGCTGACCTCGTCTATGCGGTAAAGGTGGCGGTCAGGAATGACGGCGGCCTCAGACTCGGGATGTACGCCTATGTCGTCATTTAGACATTGTCTTTGTCGGAAGTCATTGTCTTTGTCGGAAATAATTGCAGGCTAAGGGAAATAATTTCAGGTTAAGAAAAATGAACGCCATAGAAATAGACAATATATCCAAGAGCTATGGGCAAGCCAGGGCTCTGCAGGATGTCTCCCTGACAGTGAATCAGGGTGAAATCTTCGGCCTGATAGGTCCTGACGGGGCGGGGAAGACCACCCTGTTCCGCATCATGACCACCCTGATGCTGGCTGATTCCGGTTCCGGAAAAGTCTGCGGACTGGACATAGTGAAGGACTTTGCCCGTCTGCGGCGCATCATAGGATATATGCCAGGCCGCTTTTCCCTCTATCAGGACCTGAGCGTCAGGGAGAACCTGGACTATTTTGCCACTCTCTTCGGAACCACCGTCAGGGACAATTATGAAAATATCAGGGAAATATATTCTCAGATAGAACCGTTCGCAGACCGCAGGGCCGGGAAACTCTCCGGCGGCATGAAGCAGAAGCTGGCACTCTGCTGTGCCCTCGTGCACAAGCCTTCGGTCCTGTTCCTGGACGAGCCGACCACTGGCGTGGATGCCGTCAGCCGCAAGGATTTCTGGACAATGCTCACCAGAATCAAGGCATCGGGGGTGACGGTGTTCGTCTCCACCCCATATATGGATGAGGCGGCGATGTGTGACAGGCTTGCCCTCATAAGGGACGGCGTTATAATAGGTACGGGCACTCCGGAAGAAATCATTTCTGGATTTCCGTTCAGGCTGCTTTCAGTAAAGGGGAGACGGATGTATCCGCTCCTGAAGCAGCTCCGGAAAACGGGCGGTGTCATAAGCTGCTTTTCGTTCGGGGACTCCCATCATGTGACATATAGTCCGGAAGTGACTGGAAAAGAGCAGATTCTTGCCGGACTTGCAGAAGCCGGCTTCTCAGACTGTACGGCAAGGGAAATCAGCCCCGGGATAGAGGACTGCTTCATGTGGCTCTCCCACGGGAATGGCAGTGGCAGACAGACTGAGGCAGGGATGAGGCAATTGTAAATGTGCAGGATGTATTTCAAGGATATGCCGGATTGTTAATTGTGACAGGAAAATGGACCGTAATGCAGTGGAAATAAGAAATCTCACAAAGAAATTCGGGGATTTCACGGCAGTGGACAATATCAGCTTCAATGTGCGGAAGGGAGAGATTTTCGGCTTTCTCGGGGCAAACGGGGCAGGCAAGACCACGGCCATGAGGATTCTGTGCGGCCTGAGCCTTCCGACGGCAGGTGAGGGTACGGTGGCCGGATATGACATCAACACGCAGCAGGAGAAAATCAAGAGACACATAGGTTACATGAGCCAGAAATTCTCCCTGTATCCTGACCTGACGGTGAGGGAGAATATCCGTCTTTTCGGAGGAATCTACGGGCTCCGCGACAGACAGATCCGGGAGAAGACCGATGCCCTGCTGGGAATGCTGGAGATGCAGTCTGAGAAAGACAGGTTCGCGGGCTCTCTTCCCCTGGGATGGAAGCAGAAGCTGGCGTTCAGCATAGCCATGATTCATGACCCTGAAATCATTTTCCTTGACGAGCCTACCGGAGGCGTCGACCCCGAGACGAGACGGCGGTTCTGGGAGATGATATATGATGCCTCCGAAAAGGGAACGACGGTCTTTGTGACGACACACTATATGGACGAGGCCGAATACTGCGACCGGGTCTCTGTCATGGTCGACGGGAGAATCGCGGCCCTTGATTCTCCTGAGAGACTGAAGTCGGAGTATGGGGCGGATAACATGGATGAGGTTTTCAGAATCATAGTCAGATGAAAGAGTTCACGGCATCGGTTGTAAAGGAGTTCCGGCATATCTTCCGGGACAGGCGGACCATACTCATTGCCATGGTGATGCCCGTGGTCCAGATTATCCTGTTTGGATTTGCCGTCAGCACGGAAGTCAATGATGTCCGCGTGGCAGTCTGCGGCGACCTGGCCGACCCGGCGGTGAGGAATCTCGTGGACCGGATAGACAACAACAGATATCTCAGTGTATCCGGCAGCCTGTCCTCTCCTTCTGAAATCACCGGTGTCTTCAGAAGGAATGAGGCGGATGCTGCGGTATGCTTCGGACGGAATTTCGGGGAAAATCTCGCCCCTTCAGGCCGTGCGCAGGTCAGAATCATCGGCGACGGATCCGACCCGAATACTGCCCAGATGATAACCGGCTATCTCAAGGGAGTCATACAGTCGGAGCAGACTGAGGCGGAAGTGGCCTTCGCCGGGGAGGGGGAGAGGAAAGCTTCGATGGCTCCCGTCGTGCAGCTGATGTACAATCCGGCCATGAAGTCTTCCTATAATTTCGTCCCGGGGGTCATGGGGCTCATCCTCATGCTGATATGTACGATGATGACATCAGTGTCCATAGTCAGGGAAAAGGAGACAGGTACTCTGGAGCTTCTGCTTGTCTCTCCGGTCAAGCCGCTATGGATAATACTGAGCAAGATGATTCCATATCTGGTGCTCTCGGCAGTGAACTTCGCGACAATCCTGCTGCTGTCGCACTATGTGATGGAAGTCCCGATAAACGGCAGCCTGCTGCTCCTGTGCTTTGCGGCGCTGGTCTTTGTGGTGACATCACTTGCCCTCGGCCTGCTCATTTCGGTGATATCCCCGAACCAGCGGACGGCTCTCCTTATCTGCGGCATGGGGCTCACAATGCCGACGATGATATTTTCCGGCATCATCTTCCCGTGCGAGAGCATGCCGGAAGTGCTGCAGTGGTTTTCCGACATAATCCCGGCCAAATGGTTCATAATCATTGTGAAGAAAGTCATGATACAGGGTACGGGCCTCGTCTCCGCGGCAAAGGAGATGACGATACTTGCCGGAATGGCGGCCCTGCTTCTGGCCGTGAGCATAAAGAGTTTCAGAACAAGACTTCAGTAAGGGAGGACGGACTATGTGGAAATATCTGCTTGAAAAGGAATTCAAACAATTTTTCAGGGACCCCGGGCTTCCCCGGATGGCCCTGATGTTTCCTGTGCTCATGATGCTGGTATTCCCGTTTGCCGTGAGCATGGAGATAAGAAACATCAATCTGGCAGTAGTAGACAGCGACAGAAGCGAAGAGTCATCCCGTCTTCTTGAAAGATGCACTTCTTCCGGCTATTTCCGCCTTGTGGCATTCTGCGGCAGTCCGGAGGAAGCGATGCGGCTGATGGATGAAAACAAGGCGGATGCCATAATCACTATAGCCTTTGACTTCAGCAGGGAAATCGGCAACGGAAGCGGATTCCCGGTCGGGATAAAGGTCAATACTGTCAACGGGACACGTGGAAGCATAGCCTCCCAATATCTTCAGAACTGCATAATGATGTATCTCCAGGACAGGAATTCACGCGAAGCCGGCTCCTCCGTACAGTCCGCAGCCTCTGCTCCTGCCGCCCAATCCGTATCCGCCGGACCTGCAATAGATGTCTCTGAAAAATATTATTTCAATACCTACCTTGACTACAAGCTGTTCATGATACCAGCACTGATTGTCATAGGAATCACCATGATCACAGCCTTTCTTCCGTCCCTCAACATAGTCTCGGAGAAGGAGACCGGCACCATTGAGCAGATGAATGTCACGCCGGTGAGCAAGTCGGCCTTCATCATCTGCAAGATGATACCTTATTGGGCGATAGCCTTTTTCGTGCTGACTGCCTGTCTTCTGATTGCCTGGGCCGTCTTCGGCTATGTGTGCCGGGGAAATGTGCTGTGGCTCTACCTTTACACCACCCTTGACATAATCGTGATGGCCGGGCTCGGACTTCTCATCTCCAACTACAGCAGCAATGCCCAGCAGGCCATGTTCGTCATCTGGTTCTTCGCCGTGATCTTCATGCTCATGAGCGGCATCTTCACCCCGATAGCCTCCATGCCCGGCTGGGCTCAGGCAATCACATATCTCAATCCGATGCGGTATTATGCCGATGCCATGCGCTCCGTCTTCCTCAAGGGAAGCAGCCCCCTTGACATCTGGTATGATGCCGCCGGACTGGCCTCCATCGGTGCGGCCATGGTCTGCTGGGCAATCGCAAGCTACAGGAAGTCCTCATGAGACATGACATTTTGGAAAAAATCATTAAATTTGAGGCAATTGTGAGTCTCTGCCGCAGGAAAGGCACGGTGACAGTTGAATACGATGGCTTCAATTATATTTTTTGATACTGAAACAGACCCGAAGACAGGGAAAATTCTGGATATCGGAGCAGTGAGCGATGACGGAAAATTGTTCCACAAGAATTCGATCCGGGATTTTTCCGGTTTCCTGCGGGGAACTGAATATGCCTGCGGGCATAATGTCCTGGCCCATGACATGAAATATGTCGGTGATGCAATGAAATCAGCAGGGATATCCGTCACAAATGTCATTGACACATTGTATCTGTCTCCTCTGATGTTCCCGCGGAAGCCTTATCATAAACTTCTGAAAGATGACAAACTGCAGACGGATGAGCTGAGCAGTCCTCTGAATGACTCGGAAAAGGCCAGGGAACTATTTGACTCCGAGTGCACGGCATTCAATGCCATTGATGAAGACCTGAAGGATATCTATTGTTCTCTTTTGGAAAATACGGCGGAATTCGGAGCATTTTTCAGGTATGCCGGTTATCGCGGCCGCAGTGTCCGGGAATCCGGCTCGGTGGCTTTGTTCGTGAGAAGCCTGCAGAATATGTTCCGTCCGGACAATTCTGCGGAGACGGCCGCCAGAATCAAGAGACGGTTCCGGGATGAGATATGCACCAATGCCGACATTGCCGGCATGGCCAGGAAATATCCGATAGCCCTGGCCTATTGTCTGGCACTGATTGACGCATTGGCAAAGAGCCCCTCCGTCAAATCCGTGACCCCGCCGTGGGTCCTGCACAATTATCCTGAAGTCGAGCAGCTTATGTTCAGGCTCAGAAACAATCCGTGCATTGAAGGCTGTCCGTTCTGTGACAAGGCCTTCGACATACATGCAGGTCTTGAGGAGTGGTTCGGCTTCGGGTCTTTCCGGGAATACGGCGGAGTCCCTCTTCAGGAACAGGCCGTCAGAGCCGCCGTGGAGAACAAGTCCCTGCTCGCCGTTTTTCCGACCGGAGGAGGAAAATCCCTGACATTCCAGCTTCCCGCTCTGATGGCTGGACGGCATACGGGTGGTCTTACAGTCGTCATTTCTCCGCTGCAGTCCCTGATGAAAGACCAGGTCGACAACCTTGAGAAAAAAGGCATAACCGATGCCGTGACAATCAACGGCCTCCTTGATCCGATAGAACGCTCTAAGGCGGTGGAACGGGTTGAAGACGGCTCTGCTTCCCTGCTTTACATTTCTCCCGAATCCCTGCGCTCAAAAAGCATCGAAAGGCTGCTGCTCGGCAGGAAAATAGTCAGGTTCGTGATAGACGAGGCACATTGCTTTTCTTCGTGGGGACAGGACTTCCGGGTCGATTATCTTTATATCGCTGAGTTCATCCGGAACCTGCAGCATAAGAAGCATCTTTCGGAAAGCATACCCGTATCCTGCTTTACGGCCACGGCGAAAGTCAAGGTCATTGAGGATATCAGTGCTTATTTCAGAGAGAAACTTTCCCTGGAACTCATGCATTTTACGGCCAGTGCCTCTCGCCGCAACCTTCACTATACTGTCCTGCCGGAAGAAAACGAAGAGGAGAAATACAGGACTCTCCGGAGACTTGTAGAAGAAAGGGATTGTCCGACAATCGTATATGTCACCAGGACAAGGAAAGCAGAGGAACTGGCAAAGAGACTTGCCGATGACGGCTTTATGGCCAGGGCCTTCCATGGAAAAATGGATCCGGACAAGAAGACGGCCAACCAGAATTCTTTCATGACCGGAGAAACCAGGATAATGGTCGCCACATCTGCTTTCGGGATGGGGGTGGACAAGAGTGATGTCGGTCTCGTCGTGCATTATCAGATTTCGGATTCCCTTGAGAACTATGTCCAGGAAGCGGGCCGGGCAGGCCGTGATGAGCATATTGATGCAGACTGCTATGTCCTTTACAACGAGGAAGACCTTTCCCGCCATTTCATACTGTTGAACCAGACGAAACTCACCATAAAGGAGATACAGCAGGTATGGAAGGCTGTGAAGGATATCACGAGGACCCGCGCCAAAGTCTCGAATTCCGCTCTTGAAATTGCCAGGAAGGCAGGCTGGGATGATGGCGTCGCCGACATCGAGACCCGTGTCAAGACGGCAATCGCATCTCTGGAACAGGCCGGATATCTGAGGCGCGGACAGAATATCCCGAGGGTTTTCGCCACAGGTATCCTTGCCCGCACTGCCCAGGAGGCGATTGACAGGATAGAACGGTCCGGCAGATTTGACGACAAGGAGAGAACCCGGGCCGTCAGGATAATCAAGAGCCTCATATCCAGCCGGAGCATAAAAAAGGCCCAGGGAGAAGAAGCTGAGTCCCGCGTTGATTACATCAGTGACCATCTCGGCATCAGCAAAGAAAATGTAATCCACATAATCAATCTGCTCAGGGAAGAGAAAATCCTTGCGGACTCAAAAGACCTGACTGCATACATCGGCAAGGATGACACTCAGAACAAGTCCCGGAATATCGTCAGAAAATTCAATGAGACTGAACTTTTCCTGGCTGAACATATTCCTGACGGCCATTCATCGGTTGACCTGAAGGAACTCAACGCGCTTGCGGAGACTTCCGGCCACTCCTCGGTAGACCTCGACCGGATGAAGACTCTCCTTAATTTCTGGGCAATAAAAAACTGGATAAAAAAGCATTCCAGAGACAAGAATCATCTCGAAGTCCGCGGCCTGATTCCCAAAGAGCAGTTCGCTGAAAAAATCAAGGCGAGACAGGCTCTGGCAACATATATCGTAGATTATCTTTATGAGCATTCTGAGTCCAGGCCGCAGGGATATGTGGAGTTTTCTGTCCTTGAGCTCAAGGAGTCATATGAAAATTCGATATTTTCATCACAGGTTGCCGCCGAAGACATCGAAGACGCGCTGTTCTATCTGTCAAGGATTGGCGCAATCAGCATAGAAGGCGGTTTCATGGTCATCTACAATGCGCTTTCAATAGAAAGGCTGGAAAAGGACAACCACATAAGATACAAAGTTGAGGATTACCAGAAACTGAGTGAATTCTATAAAAACAAGATGCAGCAGATCCATATTGTAGGGGAATATGCCAAAAAGATGCTTGAGGACTATGATGCTGCGCTGAAGTTCGTGGAAGATTATTTCAGTCTGAATTATCCTGACTTCCTCAGCAGATATTTCAACGGCAGGAAGGATGAGATTTCAGTGAATATGACTCCGGCCAAATTCCGCCGGCTTTTCGGCGAATTGACCCCGTCTCAGCTGAGTGTCGTCAGGGACAGGGATTCACGGTGTATAGTCGTGGCCGCCGGCCCGGGCAGCGGCAAGACGAGGGTGCTTGTGCACAAGCTTGCTTCGCTTCTTCTGATGGAGGATGTCAAGCATGAGCAGCTTCTGATGCTTACATTTTCACGGGCAGCGGCAACGGAATTCCGGCAGCGGCTGCATGACCTGATAGGAAATGCGGTCTCATTTGTCGAAATAAGGACTTTCCATTCGTATTGCTTCGACCTGTTGGGAAAGATAGGCAGCATTGAGGAATCAAAGTCAATTGTGCGGACCGCCGTTGAAAAGATTCTTGCCGGAGAGGTGGATGCGAGCAGGATTACGAAGACCGTGCTGGTCATAGACGAGGCCCAGGACATGGATGCGGATGAATACCGCCTTGTCAGGGTCCTGATGGAGAAGAATGAGGACATGAGAGTGATTGCAGTGGGGGATGATGACCAGAACATCTACGCATTCCGCGGCTCGAGTTCAGAGTATATGGAGGAACTTCTCCGGACGGACGGTGCCAGGAAATATGAGCTTGTGGAAAATTTCCGCAGCAGGAACAATCTCGTCGCGTTCGCAAACGCGTTTGCTGAAAATATCACACATAGAATAAAAAGTTTCTCTGTAATGCCGGTGAAGAAAGAAGACGGGGAAATAGAGGTCACATCCTATTGCAGCAGTAATCTTGACGAGCCGCTGGTAAACGACATATTGCGTAAGGGGCTGTCCGGCACGACGGCTGTTCTGACCAAAGACAACGAAGAGGCTCTTGTGATAGCCGGCATTCTCCGGAGGAAGGGGTATCCTGCGCAGCTTATCCGCTCGGATTCCGGTTTCTGGCTTGCCAAATTGTCTGAAATCAGATTTTTTCAGGAGTGCATCGGCTTCAGGGATGAAGGTGCAGTCGTCCCGTGGGAGAAATGGCAGGAGGCGAAGACCCGCCTCAAGGCCGGATTCTCCCGCAGCAGATTGCTGGGCACATGTCTGGACATATTGGCCGACTTTGAGTCCGTATGTCCGGATTCATCGGATACCCCAGGAGAAAAAGTCATTTACAAGACGGATTTTGACATGTTTCTCAAGGAATCTTCCTTTGAGGATTTTGTCCGCAGCAGCACTGGCGCCGTGACAGTCTCGACGATGCATAAGGTGAAGGGGATGGAGTTTGACAATGTCTTTCTGATGCTGGACAGTTTCATCTGCACCGATGACGAGAAACGCCGCCAGCTGTATGTCGCCCTCACGCGTGCCAGAAACAATCTGTATATTCACGAAAACACCGGCATTTTCCGGAGAATTTCTGTCCGGAATACGGTTCTTCAAAATGATTCCCGGCAGTATGGGATGCCTCCCGAAACGGTTCTCCAGCTCGGACTGAAAGATGTCTGGCTGGATGACTTTGTGTTCCGTCAGGATATCATAGCTGATTTCGTGAGCGGAGATACACTATATTTCATGCCGCCCGTCCCGGGACAGGACGCTCCACATGACGGCAGCGGGAATATTGTCCCGAGGAAACTGCTTCTGGCCGACAGCCGTGGACTCACAGTTCTCCAGACCTCCAGAGGCTTTATGGAGAAATATGAAAAACTGGTCAGTGCGGGCTATCGGCCGGAAGCGGCAGAAGTCAATATGGTCGTCTGGTGGAAAAATGACAGGATGAAAGACGAAATCAAAGTCCTTCTTCCGACACTTTATTTCAGATACTCCCGGTAGAAGGCCTCGATTCTGTCGAACGGAATCACATCAGTGCGGTCATACAGGTCCGTATGCACGGCTCCGGGGACGATGAGGAGTTCCTTGTTGCCGCCTTTCAGTTTTCTGAAGGTGTCTTCGCTGAAATAGCGGGAATGCGCCTTCTCTCCATGCACAAGGAGGACGGCACTGCGGATTTCATCGGCATATGCAAGTATCGGCATGTTGATCATTGACAATACGGCAGTTGTGTTGAAGCCCTCGTTGGAGCCGAGCGAGCGTGCATGATAGCCTCTTTCAGTCTTGTAGAAGTCCACATAGTCCTTGATGAACTGAGGCGCATCGTCCGGAGCCTTTTCAGGATTGCCGCCTGCATGGGCATATGTCCCCCTCCTGTAGTCTTCCGTGCGCTGTGCATTGAGCCGTTTCTTCATCTCGTGGCGTGCATCGGCATTGTCATCGGCATCGAAATATCCTTTGGCAGAAACTCTTGTCATGTCATACATTGTCACTGCAACTGTGGCCTTGATGCGGGTGTCCATTGCCGCAGCATTCACGGCGAAGCCTCCGAAGCCGCATACTCCGAGTATGCCTATGCGTTCCGGGTCGACGTCCGGCCTTGTCGCCAGATAGTCCACTGCAGCGCAGAAGTCTTCGGTGTTGATGTCCGGCGAAGACACTCCGCGGGGCTCTCCGCCGCTTTCTCCCGTGAATGACGGGTCAAATGCGATGGTCAGGAATCCCCTTTCCGCCAATGTCTGTGCATAAAGCCCTGACACCTGCTCCTTCACTGCTCCGTAAGGGCCGCTCATCGCGATTGCCGGGAGCTTCCCGGAGGCATTCTCCGGAACATAGAGGTCGGCGGCGAGAGTAACGCCGTAGCGGTTGTGAAAGGTCACCTTGCTGTGGCTGACCTTGTCACTCTGGGGGAACACTTTGTCCCACTCCTGAATCAGATTCAGTTTTTCTTCCATGAATTTATCGTTTTGACTTTCCTGTGTCTGCCTCCCGCAGCATCCTGCCGCAGAGACGGCAGCCAGCATGATTGCAACTGTTTTTCCAAATGTTTTCATAGTAGAGCGGATTAAGTGAAAAATGACTTTGCAAAAGTATTCTCAAAATACCGTGCGGAAGATACCCCGATGCTTGGAAAATGTACCGGAATTACTGAAAATAGACTTATATTTGCATGAGGCACATCGTGGGTGGCATTGACATGAGGACTGTATGATGGAAATGACTGGAAATGAAAGTCTGGCGCTGGCGCGGGATATCATAGTGAATACAGGGAAGAACCTGTTCCTGACCGGGAAGGCGGGAACGGGGAAGACCACTTTCCTGAAAAAGCTGAAGGAGTCGGCCCCGAAGAGGATGATAGTCCTGGCTCCGACCGGGATAGCCGCCGTCAATGCAGGGGGGATGACAATCCATTCGTTCTTTCAGCTTCCTCTCGCCCCATATCTGCCGGAGACGGCATTCAGCTCCGGCGGGGCAAAATACGGTTTCAGGTTCGGGAAAAACAAGATCAGGATTATCAGAAGCATCGACCTTCTTGTAATCGATGAAATCAGTAT
>JADIMJ010000041.1 GCA_017694835.1 Candidatus Cryptobacteroides gallistercoris | reverse complement strand
TCTTATAGAGCGTTGTCCCCACTCGGATAAACTCTTCCTTTGCCATGCCGCCATCCGATGGCGGTCTGTGGCTGTCCTGTTGTTCGATAGCTGACATAATCAAATGGTTTTAAGTTTGAAAATTACCAGCTGCAAAAATATAATCAATTATCGGATAGGTTGTTATGCAAAACACGGCAGAATGGTGACAAATAGCCCCCGAAACAAAAACTTTCAATGGTTTGGGACAGGAAACGGGTTGTGCAAACGGAAAACTCCCGAAAAGCGAATGTCGGATTACGCTTTTCGGGAGAAAAAATCAGAGCGTCTGTCGTACTGACTTAATGAATTACTGACTTACCGAGTGAATTATGTCAGGCATTCAGCTACGAGAAGTATTCGGATTTGGATATACCGTTGGTATTCAGCGAGAAGAAGATGCTTGTTTTCTCTTTTCGCAGGTACAGTCTTTCAAGAATGGCATTGCGTACCCTTTCCGCTCCGAATGTGCCGATATGGAAAGCGAGGGCAACTATCGCTTCAAGGTTGTAAACCTCCATACAGCAATTATCGGATACCCGTATGCTTCGCCTTATCCCGTATTCCATTAAAACTCCGCTCTTGCAAAGAGCCTTCAGCCCTGCACGGAATGTCGGGGCGGTTACTCCTAACAGGTCGCAAAGTTCCCATTCGCTCATGGCGGTTGCGCTAATGTCGGTCGGCATGATGATGTTGCCGTTACCGTCTGTTGTTATGATGCTTCGTTTCATGGCTATGCTTGGTTATGGGGTTACACTTCCGAACGATGCGTTCTGCTTGTTGCCGAACATCGTCAGGTCATTGTCAAGTTTCTGTGTGGTTATCTTCGCATAGATTTGAGTCGTGACAATGTTCGTGTGTCCCAGAACACGGCTCACGCTTTCAATGGGCATTCCCTTGCTAAGAGCCAGTGTTCCAAACGTATGACGAGCGCAATGGTAGGAGATTTGCTTCTCTATTCCGCATTCCGCCATTACCTTTTTCAGCTGTTTGCACATCGTCCAATAGTTGATTTTCCCGAAAACCAGCTTGTCTTCCGACAGATACTTGTACCGTTCGATTATCTGCAATGGAATATCCAGCAGCTTCACTTGGAACGGGACATTTGTCTTGTGCCGTTTCGACAATATCCATTTCTCACCATTCACCTCCACTATTTCATCCGTTGTGAGTTCTTTCATATCCACGAAAGACAAGGCGGTGAAACAGGCGAAAATAAACAGATCCCGCACCAATGCGAGGGTGGGGTTGTCAAACTCGTGCGCCATGATTCTTTTGATTTCGTCCTCTGTCAGATACTCCCGTTCCTTAACATTCGGGCTGATATGGAACTGCGCAAACGGATTTCTCGGTATCAGTCCGTTATAGTGCGCACGCATGACCACCCCTTTCAGCCACATGCAGTTCAGCCAGATGGTGGCGTTTTTCAGTCCCCGTTCAGCCGTAAGATAAGCCGCAAACTCCTTGATGAAGTCGGGTGTAAGTTCCAGCATGGACATGTCCGTCCGTCTGTAGAATGACTTGATAAAGGCTGCGACATAGTTCCTTGCCCTTACCATGACCTTGTACGTGCCGATGCTGCGGTCTTTACCGACACGTTTCAGGAAGTTGGCGCAATCCTTGTCAAAAGCCTTTATCAGTGTCTCATACTCGCTTCCTACCCCTTGGTAGGCATTGCGCACCATTTCAGCCGTTACGTATGCCTCTCGGTCGGATATGCGCTGATAGTGCTTGATGATTTGCGCCTTGATGTTGTCCAATGCCAGATTGACGTTCCGTGCTTCGGCACTCTTGCCTTTGGCTCGGTTGCCTTTCGCATCCCAAAGGGTTTTCGGGATGGTCTGCTTGCAACTGAACTGCGCCACAGTACCGTTGATTGTCACTCGTCCCATGATGGGGACAATACCGTCTTTCTCCTTGCTGCCGTTCACGTAGAACAGCACTTTGAATGTACTTCTTGCCATACTCGTTTTTTGTTTGCAAAGTTAAATATCAACGAGTTAGACCTTGATATGCAAATCGGTGACAAACGGTGCAATAGCATCTCCCATATGTTAAATCTTACTCTTTCACGGGTAATGATTTGCAAACCTTTCTTCTTCTTAAATCCGCTTTTCTTTGCGTTTTCCGATTTTCGGCTTGTCATCATTTGACACCGTAACAACTCTGATATTAAGTCGTTTAGCGTCATTTCACCCGTTTTTCGAGGTTATTCCAGAGATTTTGAATAAGTTTGTGTATTGAGCAAGTTTGATATTATGAAGATTCTAATCGGAAAAGACATTCGCGAAGCCGATTTGCGCACCATTGAAAACGAGCCTGTCAGGAGCATTGACCTGATGGAACGCGCGGCGGTTGCGGCGGAAAAACTGATAGTCTCGTATTCAGAGCAAAATTCTTCTGTCGCCAGTTTCCATGGATTTCAGGATGTTCCGGAATATCTGATTGTCGCGGGAAAAGGCAACAACGGAGGGGATGGCCTTGCCGTGGCGCGGCTTCTGTCCGACAGGTTCGGCAATTCGCGCAGGATATCAGTATTGAGTGTTTTCCCGCCGGAAGAACTTTCTCATGACTGCCGTATTAATTTTGACCGCCTGCCTGCCGGGATAGAACGATATGAAATGGACGGGGACCGTATAGTCCGCTCATCTCCTGTTCCCGAAGGCAGAGCCCGGGGGCTTTTCAATCAGAATACCGTCATTGTCGATGCCTTGCTCGGAACCGGTGTCTCCGGGGCGGTCAAAGAGCCTGTCAGGAGAGCCGTTAGGCAGATTAATTCTGTCTCCGGGCTCTGCAGGCAAGTCATTTCGATTGACTTGCCGTCTGGCCTTCCGACAGAACCGGACATCCTCATTTCTCCTGATGTAGTCGTATCGGATGTCACAATAACAATGGAATTCCCGAAGCTGTCTCTGCTTCTTCCCGAGACGGGCAGATTTGCCGGCAAGGTTGCAGTTGCAAAGATTTCTCTTGACAGGAAATTTATGAAATCAGCTCATTCGGAATACTGTGCACTTGACCGTGATGTCATCCGGAGACTTATGAAGCCCCGGGGAGAATACGACAACAAAGGCACTCACGGCCATGCCCTGCTGATTGCCGGATGCTCGGGAATGATGGGGGCAGCCGTCTTGTGCGCGGGAGCAGCATTGCGGTCCGGCTGCGGACTTGTCTCCGTCAGGGTCCCGGCGCAGGAAAGGAAAGTCATTCATATATCTCACCCTTCTGCCATAGTTTCCCCTGACCCGGCTCCGGTATTCTCTTCGTTGCCTGACAATCTTTCCAGGTATTCTTCAATAGCTGTCGGCCCCGGCCTCGGGCAGAAGCAGGATACTGTTGCTGCCATGAAATGCCTCCTGTCGTCGATGTCCCCGGACAAACACAAGGCGTTTGCCCGCTCCGGGGCATTCGAGCCCCATGTCAAGACGCTTGTCCTTGATGCTGACGCCCTCAATATCATATCTTTTCATCCCGATATGTTCGGGCTGATTCCTTCGGGCGCCGTCCTTACCCCTCATGTCGGGGAGTTGTCCCGTCTCCTGCGCGCTGCTCTCAGTTCGGGCTTCATCACCAGGGATGTCTCATCGGCTGAAGAAACACCGGTCTTTGGAGATTTCGTATGTGACAGCAGGAATGTGCCGGCGACCTCATATTATCCGTGGCGGAATGATATGGACAAGATAGTCCTTGTGCGCGCCTTGTGCCGCAGACTTTCGTCTGTGATAGTGGTAAAGGGCGCCCATACCATGATATGTGCTCCTGACGGCAAATGTCTTTTCAACATGACCGGAAATCCCGGAATGGCAAAAGGCGGCAGCGGTGACATCCTTACGGGTCTGGTCGCAGGACTTGCCGCCAGAGGATATGATTCATTGTCCGCCGCAATCCTCGGAGTCTGGTTTCATGGCCTCGCCGGTGACAAGGCCGCCGCGTCATACGGAATTGAGTCCATGAATTCATCGGATATACTTGAATTCCTGAGGATTGACTTGACTTTCTGAGGATTGATTTGAATTTTCCGCAGGCGGTACTATTATATGATTGACCGCGGCCGTCGGGAGGCATTTTTGGTATCCACTGGGCGCGATTTTGCAGGATTTTCGCGGCCGTCGGCAATTTGATTCCGTTTTTTTGACCGGAAACCAAGGTCAGAAGATACTTTTTAAAGAACATGGGATGATGACAATCCGTTGATTATCATCATCCCAATTGTGGAGGTAGACGGAGTCGAACCGACGACCCCCTGCTTGCAAAGCAGGTGCTCTAGCCAACTGAGCTATACCCCCGGATGTTTATTTGCCCGCACTTCGCTGGACTCTGTGACGGACAAAATAAACTGTAAATAAAAGAACTTGCCGTCTTATCAACGGGAGTGCAAAGGTAGACATTTTATTTTTATTTCCAAGAAAATTCTGACAATATTTTTTGCTGAAAATTTTTTCTATGGGCAAACTTTTCCCTAACTTCGCAGGCTGTAACAAATAGAATCCAATTGGCAATATTATGGCTGAAGTTCGTATCGTAAATGTTTCAGGATATCCGGCTCCGTCCTATGCAACAGAGTTTTCCGCAGGCATGGACCTGAAGGCTTCCATTGAAGCTCCGGTAACAATCGGACCTCTGGAGAGGGCCCTGATTCCCACAGGAATAAGCATCGCCCTGCCTGAAGGCACCGAGGCTCAGGTCCGTCCGAGAAGCGGACTGGCCGCAAAGCACGGGATTACAGTATTGAATGCACCGGGGACGATTGATGCCGACTACAGGGGGGAGATTAAGGTCATTCTTGTCAATCTTTCCAATGACCCTTTTGTGATAAATCCGGGAGAACGGATTGCCCAGATGGTAGTGGCAAGGTATGAAAAGGTGGTGTGGGAGGAGGTTGAAGCCCTTGATGATACGGAAAGAGGGGAGGGCGGATTCGGAAGCACCGGCAGATAATTTGGCACAGGCTCATGATTCAGTATCGGCAGACGATATGGAGATAACGGAACTTTACAGAATATTCAGGGAATGCGGGGCAGTCGAGACTGACAGCCGCAAAATCAGGGGCGGGGAACTGTTCTATGCCCTCAGGGGAGAGAATTTTGACGGGAATGAATTTGCTGTCAAGGCACTTGAGGCGGGGGCCGCCTATGCGGTTGTCTCTGCGGATTCCCGGGTCGCATCTGACGGCAATCCTCGGATTATTCCGGTCACGGACACTTTGAAAAGCCTGCAGGAACTGGCGAGATACCACAGGTCAATGACATTTGTATGTGGAAAGCCGTTGACTGTCATCGGGCTTACCGGGACCAACGGAAAGACTACCACAAAGGAACTGGTCAAGGCTGTCCTTTCTGTCCGGTATAATGTCACGGCTACAGAAGGGAATCTGAACAACAGCATCGGAGTGCCTCTTTCTCTTTTGAAAATCAATTCCGATACGCAGATTGCGGTAATCGAGATGGGGGCAAGCCATCCCGGAGACATTGCTGAACTCGTGTCTGTAGCATTGCCGAACTATGGTCTCATAACAAATGTAGGCAAAGCTCATCTGCAGGGATTCGGCTCCTTTGAAGGCGTGATGAAAGCGAAAGGGGAGCTGTATGACTACATACAGAGGACTGCTGACAAGGTTTTTCTGAATGCGGACAATCCATATCTGTGCAGGATGGCGTCAGAGCGTCCTGATTTGCTGACCATACCATACGGAGTGGAATACCAGCATGCGGCTGTTCTGCCTTCGTCTCCTGACAACCCGTTCCTTCGGCTGAAGGTCCCAGTCTCGGCCGGTGATGGATTCGTGGAAATAGACACCTCGCTTGTGGGTGCCTACAATGCCGACAATGTTATGGCTGCGATAGCAGTAGGAAAGGAGTTCGGGGTTCCTCTTGAAGATGCTGCCGGGGCCATCCGTGCTTACCGGCCGACAAACAGCCGTTCCCAGATGGTCAGGACACAGTCCAATATAATTGTGGTAGATGCCTATAATGCCAATCCGACGAGCATGAAGGCTGCCATTGACAATTTCAGGTCAATGGCGGCTGATCATAAGGCGCTGATGCTGGGAGATATGCTGGAGTTGGGTCAAGATTCTGTCAATGAGCATCTTGCTGTCCTCCGTGATTCTTCCGCCATGGATGCTGATGTCTATGTTGTCGGCAGCGAATTCGGCAAGGCTCTTGATATTTTCCGTAATGAGCATGACGGCACCGGCGGAGATGCCGCAGCCCGCCCCATAATGCATTTTGATACTTCCGACGCTCTTGCCGAATGGCTTGGGGCCCATCCTCTTTCCGGTTGCGCAGTGCTCGTCAAAGGTTCCCGCGGGACCAGGATGGAAAAGATATTGCCTTGCCTGTAGCTTCGTGCGACTGCTGCTTCGTGCGTGCGTTTTATTTCTTGACGGCAGCCCTGATGACTTTTCTTGCAAGCCATCCGCAGAAAAGGCCGATGAGAGTCCCGAAGATGATGCCGACAAGGACGTCTCCGAAATAATGCTTGCCGACAAAAATCCGGCTTATGCTGACCATAAAGGCCCAGAAGAAGATCCAGACGGAGTATCCTGCATACTTCTGCCTTATGTCATTGCGGAGTCCCATGCTGGAGCATACGGCAAATCCGAATGCATTTGAGGCGTGGCCTGAAAAGAAACCGTACAGTCCGCCCCCGGCACTTCCTTCCACTATATACAGGCCCATGGCTTTCGTTGTCTCGTCATGACATGGGCGCAGTCTTGCAATCCCGTCCTTGAACAGGTTGGCCAGCTGGTCGCAGAGCACGAGGCAGAGGACGCATGAAAGAAGCACGACAAGCCCTTTCTTCCATCCGAGTCTCCAGAAGAAAAGCACGGCGACAACCGCATACATCGGAAACCATATCTGGACATGTGAAAAAAACTGCATGACCGCATCAGACCATCCGCAGTGATAGCTGTTTATGAAAAGCGTGACCTGCCTGTCGAGTTCGTGTAGATTCTGCCAGAACATATTTCCTATTGTTTATGCAGGGCGGTCCAGAGCATGTCTTTAAGCTCTTTGAGACCTTCTCCTGTAAGTGATGATATGAATACATGCGGAATGTCGGCCGGAAGGCCTGCCTCCATCTCCGATTTCATCTTCCCGTCAAGCATGTCGGACTTGCTTATGGCAAGGACCCGCTCTTTGACTAGCAGTTCGGGATTGTACATCCTGAGTTCATTAAGGAGCACCTCATAGCCCCCGGCTATGTCATCCTCATCTGCCGGCACCATGAAAAGCAGTATGGAGTTCCGTTCTATATGCCTGAGGAAGCGCAGTCCGATTCCCTTGCCTTCGTGCGCACCTTCAATGATGCCTGGGATGTCCGCCATCACGAAAGACTGGTCGTCATAGTAGGATACTATTCCCAGATTCGGCTCAAGTGTGGTGAAGGCGTAGTCCGCAATCTTGGGCTTTGCAGCGGACACTTTTGAGAGCAGGGTAGACTTGCCTGCATTCGGAAATCCCACAAGCCCGACATCCGCCAGTATCTTGAGCTCCAGTATGAACCATCCTTCCTGTCCCGGCTCTCCCGGCTGGGCGTAGCGCGGAGTCTGGTTTGTCGCCGACTTGAAGTTGTTGTTGCCAAGACCGCCGCGGCCTCCGCGCACAAGAATCCTCTCTTCTCCCGGCTCAACGAGTTCAAAAAGAGTCTCTCCCGTCTCGGCATCCTTTGCTACAGTGCCGAGCGGAACATCAAGATAAATGTCTTCCCCGTTCTTGCCCTTGCACAGCTGACCGCTGCCGGCTCCTCCGTGCTCCGCCTTGATATGCTTGCGGTATTTGAGATGGATGAGGGTCCAGAACTGCGGATTGGCCCTGAGGATAACATGGCCCCCGCGTCCCCCGTCACCTCCGTCCGGCCCTCCCTTCGGAATATATTTCTCCCTCCTGAGGTGCATTGACCCGGCACCCCCGTTCCCGGATGCGCAGAATATCTTTACATAGTCTATGAAATTGCTGTCTGGCATGTCTGTAGTCAAGTAGATAATACAATACCCCTCACATTGTCAAATTTCCCTGCCTTGAGGTCTTCTGGGGCAATCAGGAAGCACAGGACTCCGCAGTCCATGAAATTCAGGCTGAAGTCGCTGCCGCTGAATGAATCTATCTGGAGGAGAATCTCCCAGTTTTCAAACGGAGGGTCCCATGTCTCCCACTCGCGGTGAGTCGGGGCGGCGAACAGGATGTGTTCGTCCTGGTATTTTTCCGGGACTGTCGTATAGGTAATCTGCATCTCTGCAGGACTGGTCTCTTCTCCGTCCTCGTCGAGGAGCACGGCTTCTTCCATGTCCGTGCAGTCAGGGAAATACAGGACCTTGACGTCTTCGGGAGAACTTATATGGCCGGATATGCGGTCGGCAGCGGCTTCGTAGCCGAGGTAGCTGTCAATCTTTGCATAGAACTGGAGAAGCCCTGTGGCCGGAAGCGGGCAGTCCGGAATGTCCAGGTCCGCGAGCCGTATCTGGCAGATGAAGAAATAGGGATACGGATCCCCTTCTTCGTCAATATACATCGGATAATCAAAACCTTTCGGAAGGTCCGGATTACCCCAGAAACGGGAACTGCAGGATGGCAGTCCTTCCGTCGGTTGCGAGAGTGTGAGATATACCGGTTTCATTTTCTTGGCGGTTCGTATGAGGCTTTTGGGTTACCCTCATGGTTATTCCCTTCAGAATCTGTCCATCAGCTCACTTATCTTGTCGTGCACTTCTTCTATCGTTCCGAGGCCGTCGATTTCATTGTATTTGCCTGTCTGCCTGTAGTAGCTGATGAGCGGCTCGGTCTTGTCGTGATATGTTGCAATCCTGTTGCTGATGGTATCTTCGTTGGCATCATCTTCACGGCCTTCGATTGCCGCCCTGTGGCGGATGCGTTCCCTTATTGTCTCGTCCGGAATCATCAGGGAGACAACGGCCGTGACTTCATTGCCTGTCTTTGCCAATATGGCGTCAAGGTCTTCGGCCTGTGCCGTGTTTCTCGGGAACCCGTCCAGAAGGAATCCTTCTACATCCTTGGCCGTCAGGAACTCGGACTCAATCATTCCTTCGACGATTTCATCAGGTACGAGCGAGCCTGCATCAATCAGGGCCTTCGCCTTCTTTCCGAGTTCAGAGCCTGCCGCAATTTCCTTGCGGAGAAGCGCTCCTGTCGATATGTGCCTGAGATTGTATTTTTCAACCATTGAAATGGCCTGGGTGCCTTTGCCGGCCCCGGGAGGGCCGAATAGGATGAAATATTTCATTGCGTTTTCCGTTTATCTGTGTATGGTATTTTATGCCTGTCTGCGGACTGTCTGCTTGCCTGACGGGGACTTCATTGTCCGTCAAGTACATATATGTCCTTCAGATTGCGTCCGATCTCATTGTAGTCAAGTCCGAATCCGACGATGAAGTCATTCGGGATTTCCATGGCGACATAGTCCAGCGGGATGTCCTTGTCATATGAATCAGGCTTGAAAAGCAGGGTGCACACCCGCGATTCGGCGACATGGTTCTCCTGCATTATTCTCTTGAGTTCCACGATTGTATTTCCTGTGTCCACTATGTCTTCGATGATTATGACCCGCCTGCCGGATATGTCTGCAGTCAGTCCCATGGCCTGCTTTACTTTGCCTGTGGAGCCTGTCCCCTGATATGAACTCAGCTTGACCGACACGAGTTCACAGTTGAATTCAAGTCTCCGCATAAGCTCGGCCGTAAACATTATGGAGCCGTTCAGCACACAGAGCAGCACTGGAATGTCTTCGCATCCTCTGAAATCCGAGTTGATTTTGTCCGCGACCTTGTCGATGGCTTCGGAAATCTTGCCGTATGGGATGAATGTCCTGAATGTCTTGTCGAATAATCTGACTTTTTCCATTACTTCGTGTTTTGCATCGTGCAAAAATAACATAAAAAGGAAACAATTCAGCCAACACCACCCAAAAATCAGAAATATTCATATAAAATTAAAAATACAACTGCATCCAAAAAGTAAAACAACGCGAATTGCCTTTGGCATGTCTGATCCAGGTGATAATTTTGTGCCGTTGGATTTTTGGAGGGGAAAGGACATGTATTTTGGAGGAAGTGGCGCAAGAATGCCGGCGATAAGGCTGGCTGTAATGGTCTGGTGTCTGTTTGCCGGCGCCGCCGGTGTTTCCTGGTCAGCATGCAGGGAAAACGGCCCGGGACGGGAAGGGGAGGGCGGCTCTGTCCCTGCTTCGGGATGGATTCAGGCGATGGCTTTCCTTTCAGGCACCACAGAAGCGGAGGAGATGGACAGCCATACGGCGGAACAGTTCATGTCTCTGCTCAGGCATCCCCTCAGAATCAATTATTCCACCCGCAGCCGGCTGACTGAAAGCGGCCTGTTCTCTCCGTATCAGACGGCATCTCTGACTGATTACATATCAAGGAACGGCGATGTGCTCTCTGTCGCGGAACTGGCAGCTGTGGACGGTTTCGGCCGGGAATATGCCGCGGCTCTGGCATATTTCGTCTCCTTCGAGTCGGCGGCTCTTCCCGGATATTCCTCGTCGGCCAGGCGCAGGCCGCTCAATTCCCTGACTCTCCGTTCAGGCTTCCGACAGAAGGAAAATGAGCGTCATGACTGTTCCTATGCATTGAGATATTGTCTGGACTTGTCAGGAAAGGCAGAACTGGGATTTGTCGCAAAGAGCGGGTATGGGGCCGGGCATTTCCCTCCCGAAGTCACTTCATTCAGCCTGGCATTCTACGGCAAGGGGCGTGTCGGGAAAATTGTAGCGGGTGATTTCAATGCAAGGTTCGGACAGGGGCTTGCACTGTGGAGCGGATTTTCGATGGGGGGACTCTCTGCTCCTGAATCATATTCCCGGAGACCGTCGGGCATATCACCGTACAGGTCGTATTCCGGAGAAGGCAGCTTCAGGGGGCTTGCGGCCGATTTTTCATTCGGCAGATTCACCCTGTCGTCGTTCATTGCCGCCGAAGGCCTGAGGGAAGTATTCGCCGGAAAGATTCCCGGAGAAGGCCTGTCATTCATACCTGCGTTCAATATGGGATATTACGGACGGAACGGGCAGGTGTCTCTGACATGCTATGCGCAGACTGCGCCTGTGTCCGCGGCGTCTGCCGGCAACCCTTTGGCAGACCTCAAATGTTCGGCGGACATCAGGTGGAATATCCGCGGGACGGACTTCTTTTCCGAAGTTGCCGTCGACGGGATATCCCTTGCCGTGGCGGCATTGGCGGGAACCCGTTTCCCCATCGGGGAACATCTCACCATGGCCGTGTCTGCAAGGTATTATCCGGCAGGATATTCGGCCTTGAGGTCCGGCGCTGTCAGAAGCGGGACGAAATGTACAAACGAGTATGGGCTGTCGGCAAGCGGAGCTTTTGCTGCCGGAGAGTATGTTCCCATAGCGGGAAAGACCGGATTCGGTTCGTCCGTCGTCAGGCACAGGGGAGTGTTCGGCATTGACGCCTCGCATGCCCCGGCTCCCCGCTTCGGCACGGACGGCCCTTCCTCACAGATGAAAGTCCGGCTGGATTACGACTGCCGCGTGTCCCCGCACCTGGAATTGTCGTTCCGCATCTCAGAACGCATCAGGACCTGGGGCGAACGCTGCAAGACTGACTTGAGGGCCGATGTGAAATATGCTTCGGGAATATTTTCTCTGGTTTCACGGCTGAGTGCCGTGCGCTGCCGTGGGACGGGACTTCTTGCCTATCTTGAGGGCGGATGCAGAAAAGGCGTCCTCACGCTGTATCTGAGGGGAGGATTGTTCAGGGTGGACAATTGGGATGACAGGATATATGTCTATGAGCGTGATGCTCCCGGCAACTTCAATGTGCCTGCATATTACGGGCGTGGGTTCTGGACCGCCATGACTGCCGGCGTAAAGTGTTCCCGCAGCTGCAGGGCATACCTCAGGGCTTCGTATCTTGATTATCCGTGGCAGACGCCCGGGACGGAAGAAAAAAAGCCCGGCAAGGCCGAGCTCAAGCTTCAGGTGGTGCTGGATTTCTGATGGGGATGAACTCAAAAGGGCACTTCCATCGTTACGCCTGATGCCGGGTCATCCTCATTGAAGTCCGCTCATGTGTCAGAGCTTGGGTATCTTTATTTTCATCCCAGGCTTTATCCTGCTGCTGATGCCGTTGAAGTCCATTATGTTCTGGGCGCTGACACCAGGGTAATTCTTTGCTATGCTGTACAGGGAATCTCCGCTTTTGACCACATAGATTGTATATGATGCATTCCTGTCGATGCTGCCGTGTTTCTGTGACGCATTCTGTGAAGAGGATTGTCCGGATGAAGAAGATGCTGCGGGTCCGTTGCCTCCCCGGTAGATGACAAGCCTCTGTCCGACGCGGATGTTGTCGCTCCTGAGGTTGTTCCATCTTTTGATCTGTCTGACTGAAACATGGTACTTGATGGCGATGCGCCCGAGGACATCCCCGCTCCTGACTCTGTGGATTATCCTTTCCCCGTCTCCTCCGTCTTTTATTTTCTTGATTACGACAGGGTTGAAGTATTCGTCCGCCTTGTATGCGTAGAGCGAGTCCTCGTTGTCGATGAAGTCGTTTGCATATTGGAACGGTATCCTGAGTATATAGTCTCTGTCGTTGCCCGGGACGATTTCATGCCTGTATTGCGGATTGAGGTTCTTGAGTTCCTGCTCAGGGACGCCTGTCAGCGCACTTACCTGCTTGAAGTGCAGCATCCTGTTGATGTGGAATGTATCCACATGAGCCGGCATCTCTATGCTTTCCGGGACAATTCCGTGCTCTTTGTAGTATGTCATTGTATAGAGCGCCCCGACAAATGCAGGGACATAGCCTCTTGTCTCTCTCGGAAGGTACGGGTAGATGTCCCAGAAATTTCTCTTCCCTCCGCTCCTGCGTATGGCCCTGTTCACATTGCCTGCTCCGCAGTTGTATGACGCAATCGCAAGGTTCCAGTCTCCGAATATGCGGTATGCGTCCTTGAGATATTCGGCTGCCGCATGGGCTGACTTCACGGGATCCAGCCTTTCGTCAACGAATGAATCGATGTGCAGCCCGTACAGCTTTGCTGTGCTGTACATGAACTGCCACATGCCTTTTGCTCCGGCGCGCGACACGGCCGTGGGATTCATCGCCGATTCAATCACGGCCATTGCCTTCAGTTCTTCAGGCACGTCATGCTCCGTGAAGATTTCTTCAAAAATAGGCATGTAGTAGCTGCACAGGCCCAGAATCCGTGGCATTGCGGACGGCATCTTCTCGGAATACAGGATTATGTATTTCTTGACGATGTCATTGTAGGGAAGGGGAATGAATGAGTTCATTGCCTTCAGCCTGTCTATGTATACTTCGTCCGGGACATTTGATTCGAACAGCATTGAGTCCATGTCGCACTCCGGGATGTCCTCCTTTGTCCGGTTGTGCAGGTACCAGAGAGTCAGAAGGCTGTCCGATACTTCCGCAGTATAGTCTTCCGGATTGAGGCCTGCTGCATACTTGTCTTCGTTTTCGCTGTACAGTGCCATCATTTCCCCGGAGATGCTGTCCTCCAGTTCAAGTTCGTCCCTGTATTGGCGCAGGACGGCTTCGAGCGAGTCTATGACTGTTGTCAGCCTTCTGTTTTCCTTCTGGAGGAAAACCTTTGTCTGCCGTTCCCTGTCTTGTCTCTGCCCTCCGGACCTCATGTCTGCCCCCCAGGCGTCGGCAGGAACTGACATTGCCATAAGCGCGGCTGTCCCTGCAATGATGATATTTGTCTTCATGTCCATAGTGTCATTTTCTTCCTGATGTTTCAGAATCTCACCCCCAGCCTTATGCCGACGGCATTGTCTATTCCTGCCGGAGGCATGCTGTGGAAGGCGTATGCATTGTTCGGCGCAATGACGGCCGGCTCAAGGTTCATGCTGATGTCGTCGGAGACTTCGAAGTCATGCATGTAGGCGAAAACATTTGCGTCAATTACCTGCAGAAGGTAGAACAGCGCCATCGCCACTATCGAGTAGTCCCTGTACCTCCTGTATACGTCCCTGTACCATACTGCCGTTTCAGCGGATATCGGGCCTGTATACAATTCCGGGTTTGTTGTGGCCTCGTTATGTATCCTTTTGAATCTATGGTAGTTGATGTTGTTGGTGTAATAATAGTGCACGGACCCTATCAGGCAGCCCCAATATATAGGTATTTTCCAGTATTCTCCGTTGTAAGCCTGTCCGAGGCCGGGGAGAAGGATGGAGTATACTGTAGCCCGTCCCGGATGGGGATGTTCTGTCGGCTTGTAGTTTATGGCTCCGTCCAGAAGGGTTCCCCAGTATACGAGGCCGGCCCCCACGAGAAGCCATGTCCCTGTCTGCTTTGCCCGGTAGTCAATAGCCGGCGTTATGCTTACGTCTGTGGCGAATTCAGGGACGGATGCAAGCGCCGCCTCATAATTCTTCTTTGAAACATTGTATTTGTGAAGATAGTATCCCCCGGTCCCTGCCAGAGCGCCTATGCCTCCGTATATTATCGGCAGTTTCCAGTATTGCCTGTTGTATATCTGGGATGCGCCTGGCATGAATACGGATCCTCCGAGCATGGTGCCGATACGCAGGTCCTGCTTGTGTGCAAGGCCCCCGAACAGTTCCTTGAAAGAGAACAGTTTGTCGGAAGTGTCGGCCGCGCTTGTCTTTATGCTTGTGTCATTGTATGTCTGGGTGAATGCCTCCTCCTTGAACTGGGCATGGGCATTCACCGTGCATGCAAGGGCAAGGGCAAGCATGGCCGCAATGTATCTTAGATGTCTTCGTGTCACGCCGCTCAGCCGTTGATGTTTTCCATTGCCTTCAGAAAGGCCTTGAGTTCTTCGTCAGAAGTGAACTTTATGGTCATGGTGCCTTTGCCTGAGTCGCTTCTCTTCAGGCTGATGTCACTCGCGAAGTACTTTCCCATGACCTCAAGGAGACGGCACCAGTCGTCAGGGAGGTCCCTGGCTTCAGTCTCCTTTTTTTTCTTCCCCTCTCCCTCAAGCCTGTGAATCCTTTCTTCAAGCTGCCGGACGGAGAGGTCCTCGCGGATTACCATGTCGCACAGGCTTTCCTGGACTGCCGGGTCACCGATGCCGAGCAGAACCTTCGCATGTCCCACGGACAGGAGTCCGACCTTGAGGTCATGCTGGATTTTGGCCGGAAGCTTGAGAAGCCTCAGGTAATTGGTGACAGATGCCCTTTTCTTCCCGACTCTGAAAGCCATCTGCTCCTGGGTGAGGTTGCATTCCTCGATGAGACGCTGGTAGCTCATGGCTATCTCGATAGGGTCCAGGTCCTTGCGCTGTATGTTTTCGACGATGGCCATCTCAAGCATGCCCTGGTCGTCGGCATCACGGATGTATGCAGGGATTTCAGTCATCCCCGCCAGCCTGCATGCGCGGAATCTTCTTTCCCCGCTTATTATCTGGTATCTGTCCTGACCTTTTCTCCTGACGGTGATCGGCTGGATGAGCCCGAGAGTGCGGATTGAATCGGCGAGTTCCTCAAGTGCCTCATTGTCAAATGACATTCTCGGCTGGAACGGATTGGGTTCAATCATGTCCGCCGGAATGAGCATTATGTCGGCACGGCTGCTGTGCTCTCCGGAATTCACATTCTTGTTTATGTATTCCACCGGCTTTCTGATCTGGGTGAGATCCCCGTCTCCGAGCAATGCTCCCAGGCCTTTGCCGAGTCCTCTTGGCTGTTTCGTCATTTTCCTGAAATTAACTGTTTCTGTCCAATACTTCCTTTGCAAGATTGAGATAGTTCGTGGTCCCGTTGCAGATGACATCGTAGAGAATGATCGGCTTTCCGTGGGAAGGGGCTTCGCTGAGCCTTATGTTCCTCTGGATTATGGTGTTGAAGACCATGTCCTTGAAATGTTCCCTCAGTTCGCTGACAACCTGTGAATGAACCTTTGTCCTGCCGTCGAACATCGTCACGACGAACCCTTCTATGGTCAGCGACGGATTGACTCCGTTCTGTACAAGCCTGATTGTCTGCAGGAGCTTGCCGAGTCCCTCCAGTGCAAAGAATTCAGGCTGGACGGGGATGATGACAGAATCTGCCGCGGTGAGCGCGTTCACTGTAATCAGGCCGAGGGAAGGGGAGCAGTCGATGATGATGAAGTCATAGTCGTTCCTGATGGGGGCCAGGGCTTTCTTCAGCGCGGATTCCCTGTCGTCACTCTCGAGCATTTCTATTTCCGCACCGACGAGATTGATATGCGACGGTATCATCTGCAGATTGGCCATCTCCGTCTGGATCAGAGCGTCCCGGATGTCGAGCTCGCCAATCATGACTTCATACAATGTGCGTTTCTGGTCGCTTTCCGGAGAGAAGTTCAGGCCGGAGGAAGTGTTGGCCTGCGGGTCTGCGTCAATTATGAGCACTTTCTTTTCGAGGACAGCCAGGGAGGCTGCGAGGTTGATGGCCGTCGTGGTCTTGCCTACTCCGCCTTTCTGGTTTGCTATAGCTATGACTTTTCCCATATTCGTCTCCGTTGTTTACGATGTTATCACGGCAAAATTATAAAAAAATTTCATTACTTGCCGTTATTTGTTACTTTTGTTCCCCATTTGGCAAAAATCGGCCATCGGGGGACAATCCCTGTTATATTATATATTCTGACAGATGGGAAAGACAGTGGAACAGATTGAGAAGACAGACAAGTCCGGCGGTGCAGAAGCAGGCAGCCGATGGTTCATAGTCGTAAACCCTCATGCAGGGAGCGGCAGGACTGCCCGGGAATGGGACAGGATAAAGGACTGTCTTGACCGCAACGGCATATCATATGAGTACAGGATGACCGACTGCAGGTATCATGCGACAGAAATGGTCTTTGATGCGTCACGGGAGGGATTCCGCCGTTTCATTGCCGTCGGAGGGGACGGTACCATACATGAAGTGCTTGGCGGGATAATGCTCTATCTGGACTCTCTGCTGCCTGCGTCCGCTTCCGCCGAAGATGCCGTCTCCCGTTCCCCGCGGCCTTGTCTCTCGGATTTTTCAGTTGCCGTGATACCCGTCGGCTCGGGAAATGACTGGATACGCTGCCATAATATTCCCGATAATCCTGAAGAGATTGTCCGCCTTGTCAAGTCCGGCTCCTTTGCCAGGCAGGATGTGGTCAGGGTGACTACGGATGCCGGCGTGACCTATATGGTGAACATCGGCGGCTCGGGCTTTGACGCGCGGGTCTGCGAGCGGGTCAACAGATGCAAGGACAAGGGAAAGAGGGGACGGATGCTCTATATATGGTCTCTTGTGCATAACTTTTTTACTTACAAGCCGTCGCCGATGGAAATTTCTCTGGACGGGAAGGCCCTGTTTTCAGGAGACTGCTTTTCAGTGGCCGTCGGGACCGGCAAATATTCCGGCGGCGGCATGAGGCAGACTCCGGAAGCCGTTTCGGACGACGGCCTTATGGATGTGACAGTGATTCCTCCGCTGCCGTTCATGAAGATAGCGGCTGAAATAAGGCGTCTTTTCGACGGGTCGTTTCTGAAAGTCAGGGAACTTGTCGCGGGAAGATGCCGCCGCCTTACTGTGGCTCCGGCCGGAAATGCCCCGGATATAGTTGAAGTCGACGGGGAAATAGTGGGGAGGCTGCCTGCGACCTTTGAAGTCCTCGGGGAGCAGATATGCGTGCTTGACAGGAAAGTACGGCGTCCTTAGTTCATTTTTCCGTGCATAAGCGCGGCAATGAGGATGAATGCCGGCAGATAGTCCTCGAGAGCCGTCTTCAGCACGGCAAGCACCTTGGATATTTCATATGTGACGGAACGCTGCGTGATGCCGTATTTTTCGGCGATTTCCCTGTAGCTTTTGCCGTTGAGCCTGTCTGAGAATATGTCCGAGGTAAGTTTGGGCATTTTTGAAAGGCTTTCCCTGCAGATGCTGTTCACTTCGTTGCTGAACATCCTGAAATCCATTCTGTCATTCTCGAGGATGCTGATGTTTGCGGCGTCGGTGGCCCTCCTTTTGATTTTTTCATGTACAAGGAGTTCGGATTCGCGCCGTTTGAGGTAATTCAGGCACTTGTTCTTTACCGTGGCCGCAAGATATGCCTTGAGCACTCCGTCTCCGAGGCCCCTTATGTTCTCCATTGAGGATGCCTCAAAAGGGTACTTTCTGCGTTACGCTTGATGCGAAAATCCCCATGTACAGCAGTATATTGCGGTTTTCTTATCTTCGCAAGCCTTGAAATCCTTCCTTTGGGGTCATCCTCGCCAAATCAAATGAAGAAAAATATGTCAAAAAGAATTTCAATCATTGCACTTGCATTGTCCGCCCTTGCTTTTGCCGGGTGCAACAATGCTGAATACAAGGTCACCCCGAACAGCATCTATCTGACAGATGCTGACGGGCAGGTAAAATCCAAGATCATTTCCCTTGACGGCGGCGCGGACATTACCCTTACCGCAAGGCTCGCCCAGAAGACTGATGAGGATGTTACTGTGCCTGTGCTTTTCCAGCAGTCTGATCTGGATGAGTTCAACTCTCTCAACGGCACCGAATACCAGATGCTTCCGGACGGGATGCTTCCGTCGGAGCTGACACTGACCATTCCGGCCGGTGAGATAAGCGCCAGCGAGACATTGCATATCAATGACTTTGAAGGAGAGGGCTCATACGCGGTCCCTGTCCGTCTCGGCAATGCGGTTTCTGGCAATGTCCCTACATCCACCGGACAGGGCAAGTTCCTCTATGCGCTTGCAAAGCCTCTTATAGTGTCCGTCCCTGTGATGAAAGGAGCCGGACAGGAGGGAGTGAGCGGCATATTTGCAGCCCCTTCTGATCCATGGGGACTGGAACTGGACGCATGGACATTCGAGGCATGGATCAAGATGAACGGGTACGACAGCAACAACCAGGCTTTCTTCGAGTCCGGAGCTGCAACACCAAATAACATCTTCATGCGATTCGGAGATGCCAATTCCCCATACAACTATCTTCAGGTCAAGGTGCTCAACGGGCAGATAGACACTGACCGCGACCTTGAGCCAAATGTATGGTGCCATTGGGCAATGGTTTATGACGGCACTACATTTACAATCTATCGCAACGGTCAGGTAGACAAGTCGTTCACTCCGCAGCGTCCTACTACGCCGAGCGGAAAGATGCCTATCGACAAGGCCACAATCATCGTGACGGGCGCCAACTGGTTTGTGAATGAATGCATGATGAGCCAGGCCCGTTTCTGGAAAGTTGCCCGCTCGCAGTCGGAAATTCAGGCGAACATGTACTATGCAGTCAACGCCAACAACCCTAATCTAATAGCCTACTGGCCAATGGATGAAGGCGAGGGAACTGGAGACGGCGCCGTGCTCCACGACATCTCCGGCAACGGACATGATGCGACTTCGGCAGGAAACATCATCCAGCACTGGGAACATAATGTCCGCTTTGACGGCAAATAGCATTATTCCCCGGTTATAGGCAGTTTTTGTGTTATATGTCAGTGGCGGAGGGCGGCCGATGTGGTCGTCCTCCTTTTTATTTATTTCCACTTCGCGCCCGGTGGACATGTAAAATGGCCTCCACCGGCCGCACCCCATTCCCTCTGCAAAAGAAATGATGATTGTCAATTCCGGGGCATGAGGGTTTTGACGGCGTGGCCGCCCGTGGCCTCGTGAACGGGAGGGGCCCG
>JADIMJ010000005.1 GCA_017694835.1 Candidatus Cryptobacteroides gallistercoris | reverse complement strand
ATGCCATATGGCAACACTGAAAGAAATAAAGGGTAGGATAAATACGGTCAACGGGACGCTGAAGATTACTTCGGCGATGAAGATGGTGGCCTCGGCCAAGCTGCACAAGGCGCAGGATGCCATGGCAAACTTGATTCCTTACGAGCGCCAGATGCACGGCATCCTTTGTCGGCTTCTCTCGGACGAGTCGGCGCCGTCCTGTGAGGAATTCGCGGCTCAGCGTCAGGTCAGAAAAGCCGCTATAGTGGCCGTGGCGTCCAACAGCTCCCTGTGCGGGGCATTCAACGCCAATGTCATCCGGCTTTTCAATGAGACTGCCGAAGGCTATCTTGCTTCAGGGCTTACCCGTGATGACATCCTTGTCTTTCCGGTCGGGCGCAAGATGGCGGAAGCTGCATCCAAGGCCGGCTTTGCTTCCCGGGGCGATTTCAACAGTCTTGCCGACAAACATGTCTTTGGCGAAGTGAAAGCTTTTGCGGAAAGCCTCACGGACAAATTCCTCAGGAAGGAGGTGGATGAGGTGTCGCTCGTCTACAGTCATTACAAGTCTTCCTCCTCCCAAGAGCCGGTCAGGGAGACTTATCTCCCTTTTTCTGCGGTGTCTTCCATGGATGTACGGATTTCTGGCTCCGGGCAAGGCCCGCTCATGCGGCAGCATGATCAGGAAGACAGCGGCGTGGACTATATAATCGAGCCGGACGCCGAGTCGGTGTTGCGGGCCCTGCTGCCGAAAGTCCTTGTTCTGAAGATATATACAATGCTTCTGGATGCGAGTGCGGCGGAACATGCCTCAAGAATGGTCGCGATGCAGGAAGCCACAGACAACGGCAACCAGCTTCTGCAGGACCTGACCCGGCAGTACAACAGGCAGCGCCAGCAGTCCATCACGGATGAACTGCTTGACATAGTGAGCGGCTCCCTGGCATAAGGTTTCCGGCACAGAGGGTTTCTGTGACAATTTGTGTATCTTTGCATCATGTCCGGGCCAAAGATTACAGACAACAGGAGAGTTGCGAGAAATACAGTCTTTCTGTATGTAAGAATGATTCTCATCCTGGGGGTGACGCTGTATACCTCCAGGATTGTTCTTGATGTGCTCGGCGTCAATGACTACGGTATCTACAATGTCGTCGGGGGAGTGGTGGCGATGTTCGCCTTCCTGAGCAACAGCATGGCTTCGGCGACGCAGCGCTATCTTACTTATGAACTGGGACGGGGAGATGCTGCAAGGCTGAGGACAGTCTTTTCCGCTGCCCTCAGGATACATCTGGTGCTCGGTGCCGCGATAGTGGTCCTGGCCGAGACCCTGGGGCTGTGGTTCCTGAATGAAAAGCTTGTGATTGACCCGGAAAGGATGTCTGCGGCGAGGTGGGTCTTTCATTTTTCCGTAATCACTTTTTTTGTCAATGTCCTCCAGGTCCCGTACAATGCCGCCATCATTGCGCATGAGAAAATGAGCATATATGCCTATGTCAGCATTGCGGAAGTGATGGCAAAGCTGCTTCTGGTGTTCCTTCTGAAGGTTCTCCCGTATGACAAGCTCGTGCTCTATGGTCTGCTCATGTTTCTTGTGCAGGTCGGGGTGAGGGTATTTTATCAGCTGTGGTGCAGGAGCCGCTATGCCGAATGCCGGTCCGTGCCCGTGCATGACCGTGCCCTGTACAGGGAGATGTCTTCTTTTGCAGGATGGAATGTACTCGGCAGCCTGGCCTGGATAATGAAGGACCAGGGTGTCAATATTCTTCTGAATCTCTTTTTCGGCACTGCTGTCAATGCTGCAAGGGGCATTGCCGCCCAGGTGTCCTATTCGGTGAACAGTTTCGTGAACAATTTTCAGGTGGCATTCAACCCGCAGATTACCAAGAACTATGCTGCCGGGGAAGTGAAGGAGATGGAGAGGCTTGCCCTTCGCGGGCTCAAGTTTTCTTTTCTGCTGCTGTATTTCATTGCCCTGCCTCTTCTTCTGAATGTGGGGTTTATACTTGATGTCTGGCTTAAGGAAGTACCGGAGTATGCGGACATATTCATCATCCTGATAATGTGTGATGCCCTTGTCTGCAGCCTTTCAGGGAGTCCTCTGATGACATCTCTTGCCGCTACCGGCAGAATACGGAATTATCAGGTGGCTGTGAGTCTTCTCGTCATGATGACTCTCCCGGTCTCATATTTTCTGTTCCGCTCAGGAACGGCTCCTGAGACGGTGTACTGGGTGATGATCTGTTTCTCTGCACTGTCGGGTGCGGCCCGCTTCCTGTTCGCAAGGCATCAGATAGGCTTTTCCCTGCGGAATTATGTCCGGAAGGTGCTCCTGAGGACGGCTGCCGTTCTCGTGCTCTCCCTGCCTGTGCCTCTTGTGCTGAGGCTGATGGTGTTCCATGAGGACAATGTATGGACTTTCCTTGCCTTGTGTGCCGTGTCCGTCGTCTGCGTGGCTGCCTCGGTGTGGTTTGCAGGCCTTGACAGGTCCGAGCGGGACTCGACAGGAAAGATGATTGCCGACTGGCTGTTAAAGGTACGGCCGAGGCGGTGAATGTCCGTCATGTTTGTATGAGTAATATCTCCAAGAGCAGATGAAGAATATCTGTCCACATAATGACTGTACCGGCTGTGCCCTCTGTGCTTTCGTATGCCCGAAGGCCTGCATAACAATGCTGCCCGGCGCCCTGGGGCATCTGTATCCGCATATAGATGTTTCCGGATGCATTGACTGCGGGGCCTGCGTCCGTGCCTGCCCGTCTGCTGCATCTGCAGGCCCTGTTGCTCCCGCAGCGTCTGTTGCCTCTGCAGCGTCTTTCCCGTCCGTCCCGTCGGCTGTCCCGGAGACCGCTTTCGCGGCATGGGCCAATGACAATGCGGAATATCTCTCGAGTGCATCCGGAGGTGCGGCTTCCGTGCTTTCGCGGCTTGTCCTTTCTGACGGAGGCGTCGTCTGCGGCAGCACTGCCGGGCCTGACGGGGCCGGCAGTTTCGGCATCCGACATATCAGAGTGGACAGGGAGGATGACCTGTGGCGGCTGAAGGGCTCCAAGTATGTCCACAGCAGCATTGCGGAGATTCTGCCTCAGCTCAGGGATGATGTCCGGGGCGGCAGGCCGGTGCTTTTCACAGGCCTGCCTTGTCAGGCTGCCGCCGTACGCAGGATGTTTCCGGATGAGCCGGAAAATCTTCTGATTGTGGATCTTGTGTGCCATGGGGTTCCGTCAGAGTCGTTTTTTCTTGAATATCTCCGGAAGAATTTGAAAATCAGCCCGTCTTCAGTATCGTCGGTGACATTCCGTAACGGGGATGAATTCCGGATGACCGCAAAGGGAGAAGACGGCAGAGTCTTATATTCCCACAGACCTTTGTCCGGACTCAGGACGGAGGACCTGTATTACAATCTTTTCATGGACGGCTTCACTTACCGGGACTCTTGCTACAGATGTCCATATGCCGGGATGAGAAGGGTGTCTGACATGACCATAGGAGATTTCTGGGGACTGGACAAGAGTGTGCCGGCGCCCGGCCATGGTGTTTCCCTGATTCTCCCGGTGACTGACAAAGGAAAGAGGATGGCCGGAAGACTGGCCTCCATGATGACCCTTGTCCCAAGGCCTGCCCGTGAAGCGGAGGCGGGCAATGACCAGCTGCGGTCCCCGAGGCACAGGAGCATAAGGATAAGGCTGTTCCGCAGGCTGGAGAAGATATTCGGCCCGTCGGTATATTATCCCCTGGTCTTTGACCTGATGCTGCGCCGGCGCCTGAAGCATAACAAGGGAGGACACAAGGAAGGCCATCAGTAAAATACAAAGGGTGCGATGAAAATCAACATCCAACAATGAAAATCAGCAGGCAGCGATGAAAATAGGCATTATTACATTCCATGCGGCCATGAATTATGGCTCTGTCCTGCAGGCATTCGCCCTGCAGGAATATCTCCGCAGCCGCGGAAATGATGTCAGGATAATAGATTTCCGCAGTGCAGCCCAACGGAGGCTGTATCCCGCTCCGGTATCTTTTGGCAGCCTTTACAATGCCAAGCATACTGTCCGCCGCCTTCTTTGTGACTGGAAGGAAGTCCGGTTCATGGCTGAGAAGCAGTCCGCCTTCCGAGCCTTTGCTTCCGGCCGTCTGAGGCTGACTGACAAGTGTTTCAAGACCGGGTCCGCGCTCAGGTCATACGACTGGTCCTGTTTTGACATGATTGTATCCGGCAGCGACCAGATATGGAATACTTCCGCAATAGACTTTTCTGAGGTCTATTTTCTGAATTTTACAGACAGGGTGAGAAAAGTGGCCTATGCCCCGTCCGCCGGCCCGCATCCGCATGTCTCCGGCTCCATGTCCGGGATTCCGAATCTTTTGTCCTGCTACGAGGCCATTTCTGTCAGGGAGAAGTCCACGGCTGATTTCTTTTCTCTCGGGGATGTCCCGGTCCTCCCGGATCCCGTGCTGCTTCATGACGCGGATTTCTACAGGACCATGATGCCGGGGGCTCTGAAATCTCCGTCAGACAGCAATGCAGTCAGTCTTCATGATGCTGGCGGAAGTCTGACTGAAAAGGAAAGATATGTCCTGCTGTATTCTCCCGGAAAGCGGAACCGTGCGGCAGAAATGCTGGCCGATGCTGTCTCGTCCGGTATGCTGGGAAAGAACAGTGCGGCTGTCCTGCCCGAAGACAGGAGGATGCCGGTATTCAGGGTAACAGACGGAGCATCGGCAGGGCAGTATGCAGGGCCGGATGTGCTCCCGTGCGGGCCGGACGGCTTTCTGTCCCTTGTCGCAGGCTCTGCATGTACTGTCGGCACATCATTCCATCTGATGGTCTTTTCTATGCTTTTTGCCCGGGACTTCTGGTGTCCGGACGCGGCCTCGGACAGCCGCAAGATCCGGCTTCTGACGGCGGCCGGCCTGGATCCCGGCAGCACATTCTTCCCGTTCAGCAGCCCCGAAATCCAGTCCCGGCTGTCTTCCGCTCTGGCCGGCATGAGGCAGAATGCGGACAAATTCTGGACCTCACTGGGCGTCTGAATCCTTTGCTTTAGTTTCTCTTTTTGCTAACTTTATGGCAGTGTAATTACTGTATTAACCGAGGCCAAATATATGTCAAAGCAGGGCTATATACTGAGATATCTTCTGATAGTGCGTCTGATTCGCAACAGGCGCTATATATCTCTCCCAGACCTTGTCAGGGAGGTTGAAGACGGGCTGGCATACTATGATGATGCTGATGAAGTAGGCGTGTCGCGGCGCACAATTCTCAGGGACCTGAAGGAAATCAAGTCCGGCATGGACATCAGCATCGAGTATTCCCGCCGGCACAAGGGCTACTATATTCCCGAAGATGAGGACAGGATGTCTGACATTGAAAGAATACTGGAGCAATATGACCTGATTACTTCCCTTCAGGCAAGGGAGGAACTGTCGCAGATAGTCTTTGCCGAGAAACGCAAGGCACGGGGCACGGAGCATCTCAATCCTCTTATCCACGCCATAAAGAAAAGTCTTGTTGTTGAATTCCTGTATGCCAAATTCGACAATTCTGCTCCATATGTGCGCAGGGTGATGCCTTATGCTCTGAAGGAGAGCCAGGGCAGGTGGTATCTGCTGGCGACGGAATTTTCTGCGGAAAGGGCATCGGGGACAATAAAAAGCTGGGGACTGGACAGGATTCAGAATCTGAAAATCACGAAAGAAAGGTTTGTCAGGGTCAGGAAAATAGATCCTGAATCAGAATTCAGGGATGTATTCGGGGCATATTCCGGAAAAGACATTCCGGTGGAAGAAATCATCCTTTCTTTCCCGCCGAAGGCCGGGAGGTATGTCGAGGCATATCCGCTCCATGAGTCTCAGGAGACTCTGGCTGACAACGGGAAAGAAATCCGCATCAGGCTGAGGCTTAAGATTGCACGGGATTTCATCCAGGAATTGCTGTCATTGACGGAAGACATGACCGTCATTTCCCCGAAGCATCTTCGCAAGGAATTGAAAGACATTTACAGGAAGGCCCTTAAGAGGCTTGACTGATTTCTATGGTTTCCAGGTCATCGGGGACATATATGTTCCTGGAGAAATATTTCCCGGCCTCGGCCGAATATCTTGCCCTGCGCTGTTCAAGACAGGTGTCTTCAGTATGGTACAATATGAGATTCCTGACTTTCAGGTCCTCTGCGAGTCTGCCTGCATCGAGGGCTGTGCTGTGGTTCTTTTCGTATGGACGGAATCTGTCCCTGTCCTCATAAAGGCAGAAAGCCTCGCACATCAGCCAGCCGGCTCCTTCTGCATATTTCCGGTTGGCTTCGTTGAACGGCTCGTCGCCGAGGCATACCAGGGAGCATCCGTTTGACAGCACCGTCCTGAATCCGAACTGTTTTTCTTTCGTGGAAAGGATGTCGAAGCATTCAAGTGGAATGTTTCCGGCATTGATTGTCTCTCCGTCATGGACTTCGTGCAGGATGACGGATTTTCCCAGCAGGTCCGAGTACTTTCTGTGCAGGGTCATCCTGCATATTTCCGACAGCACCATGAGCGATTTGTCATGGCCGAAAATGTCAAATGTGCCTTCGTAGCGGCCCTTGAGCATTTCCTGCATGATGACTCTTGTCACCCATACCGCCCCGAGAATGTGGTCCGTATGGGCATGTGTCAGATACATATTGTGTATGTCTCTGATGTCAGTTCCCGCTTTTTCCAGCCGGGACAGGATTCCGTTGCCCCCGCCGGCATCCACAAGCAGGTTCGTATCCCTGTCTTTCATAAGGAAACAGGTGTTGTAGCATCTGGTGACTGCGGCGCTTCCTGTGCCGAGCATTGTTATGAGCGGTGAATCTGTGTCCATCTGTGAACTGATATGCTGCCGGTTGTCTTTTGGGCATCGGGATTTGATTCGGCAAATATATTAAATAATTTTTACAGTGCTGCTGCACAGTGCCGCAGTATGGCACACCGGAAGCATATCTTTGCATCAGTTGACATCAAGAGACTGCATAATATGGAAAAGAAAAATGTTACCGTCCCTCCGTTCCTGTCGGACAACGGGATTACATCCACTTCTGCGAATCATATCGCCAATATTGCCAAGGAAAACTGTCAGGCACTTGAGGGCGGCCTGGCTTCGCTGGATTTCCACAAGACTACGGTTTCCCTGATAGGGGCACCGGAGGAGACTGTGGTGTCATTCGGCAACGGGGAGGACACGCTTTCATCGATTCCTGGCTGGCTGGAGGAGATGGCAGTCTGCAAAAGCCTTATTGCATATCTCCGGGAGGCGATAAAAGCCAAGGAAAGGCTTGTCGTGGAGGCGACGGATGCCGTCTCGAGTCCCGAACTTGATTCTTTGCTTGAAAACGAGCCGGAGCTTGAGGAACCTCTGGACGAGAGTCAGGTGCTTGACCGTATGGGCATCGGACAGAAGACCAGG
>JADIMJ010000004.1 GCA_017694835.1 Candidatus Cryptobacteroides gallistercoris | reverse complement strand
AGCATCAATGAAGATTTCCTGAAAAATGGCGATTCTTCAAATGGATATTTCACTATTTCACAATAATCAATCATGTCGCATACGAGTCTCTCCTTGATGCGATAATTCCCCTGTATGTCTCTTTTTATGGTGTCGTCTTCAATTCAACCCCCGCTTCCGGAAAGTCTGGTTCAGGGGAACTGTTCGGTTCATAGCCGAAATAGAATTTTTCCACAAGCTGACCGAATCCTCCTTTGCCTTTATATTCAGTCATGCTTATCTCTTCTGTTTGGGCTATTATTTTGATTGCTTCCGCAAGAGATTTGTGCAGCAAACCTTTGCTGAAAGCAAATATAGAGGTGGCATCTTTTGAATCGTATCGTGTCTTTCCCATACTCCATTATTATATTCCATCATCTCCGTCATATTTCTTTTACAAAGTTATTAAAGATGCTGAAAATTGGAAGCGCCGGCAATGACATTAAACGTTTAAGATCTTTTCCCGTGATTGGGGGCTGGGCATACGATATGTCTCGCCTGATGGTTCGGAACCGCGCCCGGTGGACAGCATTTTGGGGCTCCACCGGGCGCGGTTCGTACAGGCATTTTCAAATTGTCACCTGCCCTACAGGCATCCGAATGAGAATGCGTTGATGCCGTCGAAGACGGAGCTGACTATGCCCAGGGCGAGTATCCCTGCAAGGCAGAGCACGAGCCCGGTGCGGGTGCTGGCGTCGGTCCTGAAGGCGGCTATCGGGGTGTCGTTCCTGTTGATGAACATTGCCTTGACGACGAGGAGGTAATAGTAGAGGGAGATGACCGTGTTGAGCAGGGCTATGAGCACCAGTACATGGAAGCCTTCTTCAAATGCGGAGGCGAAGATAAAGAACTTGGAGAAGAAGCCGGCGAACGGCGGTATTCCCGCGAGGGAGAAAAGGGCAAGCATCATCGTGACGGCGAGCTTCGGATTGGTCTTGTAGAGGCCGTTCCAGTCGTCCATGTCAATTTTGCCGCCGCTGTGCTGCTCGACTGCGGATATCACACCGAAGGCGGCGAGGTTGGCGGCCATGTAGACCAGGACATAGAATATGAGGGATGTCATGCCGTATGGAGTGCCGCTGATGACGGCCAGCATGATGTAGCCGGCCTGTGATATAGACGAGAATGCGAGGAATCTCTTGAGGTTCTTCTGTCTGATGGCAAATATGTTGGCTACGGTGATGCTGAGCACGATGACAATATAGAGCATGAGCTGCCAGTATTGTATCATAGGGGCGAAGACTTTCATCAGAATCACCATGAGGGTGAAGGCTGCGGCTCCCTTGGAAACGACCGACAGGTAGGATGTGACGGCCGTCGGGGCTCCCTGGTATGTGTCGGCTGTCCAGAGATGGAACGGCACGAGGGACAGCTTGAATGCGAGTCCGGCGAAGAAGAATACCATTGCCATGACCTGCAGGGCATTTCCCTCCAGCATGAATCCCATGTCGTCAAAATACAGAGTGCCGGCTGTGCCGTAGAGGAAAGATATACCGTAGAGCATGAGGCCGCTTGAGAAGAGGGCGCTGAGGATGAATTTTGCCCCGGCTTCTGCGGAATTTCCCTTGTATTTGTCAAAGGCAACCAGGCAGGCCATCGGCACGGATGCAAGCTCCAGCCCGATGAAGAACATCAGGAAATGCCCGGAACTGATCATGAAGTCCATTCCGAGCAGGGTGGAGAGGGTGAGGACATAGAATTCACCTCTCTTGAATGCCGTGTCCTCGCGCCTGAGCCATGTGTCGGCCTGGAGGAATACTGTCGGGGTGCCGATGGCAAGGATGCTCTTCACGATGCCGTAGACCGGGTTGTAGACATACATCCCGCCGAAGATTCCGGCCTCGGATCTGCTGTATGGCCAGACTGTACCTGCTATGAACGCCAGCATCAGGATGCAGACGAAGGCGTGGAAAAAGCGTCTGCCGCGGCTGCCTGCGATGAGGTCATAGAGCAGAGTGGCCACAATCACTCCGGCAAGGGCTGTTTCCGTGTACATATATGTGAAAATTCCTGAATAATCCATTTCTATTTTCTTCTGTAAAGTTTGTATTTAATCTGTCTTACATCAGCTTGAAGATAAATCTGCCGTGCATCAGTCCGGAACTGCTGCCGCCCGTCAGTTCAGAATATGCGAAATCATCGGAATGACGCTGTCTGAAATCATGCCGCTGACCCACATCGGGGCGAGTCCCAGTCCGGCTATGCAGACTATCAGGACAATGACGGCAAGGCGCTCGTCCCAGGTCGCGTCCGTCAGCTTGAGGTGCTCCGGATTGGTGCAGGTCCCGTAGAGAATTTTCCCGATGAGCCGGAGTATGTAGACGGCGGTGATTACTATCGATGTGCAGGCTATGACGGTGACGACTCTGTGGAAGGTGTCATTCTCCATGAACGCCCCGTTGAAGATGGTCATCTCGGCAACGAATCCGCTGAGTCCCGGAAGACCGAGGTTGGCGAGTCCGGCGATGACATAGCATACCGACAGGAACGGCATTATCCTCATCAGGCCGCTGAGCTCGCGGATGTCGCGGGTATGCGTCCTGCCGTATATCATGCCGATGAGGGCGAAGAACAGGGCAGTCATCAGGCCGTGGCTGAGCATCTGCAGGACGGCTCCTGTGGCGGCGGTCGTGTTCATCATGAGGATGGCGAACAGCACCAGGCCGCAGTGTGATACGGAAGAGTAGGCATTGATGTACTTGAGGTCGGTCTGTACGCAGGCCGAGAATGCCCCGTAGACCACGGAGACTGCAGTAAGTATGATGAATATCCAGCTGAGCTCCTGTGCCGCGTCGGGAAGCAGGAACATGGCCACACGGAAGCATCCGTAGCCTCCGAGCTTCATGAGCACTCCCGCATGGAGCATCGAAACTGCCGTAGGTGCGGATGCATGGCCGTCCGGGCTCCAGGTGTGGAACGGGAACAGGGCTCCGAGCACTCCGAATCCGATGAACACAATCGGGAACCATACTTTCTGGAGGGAGAGAGGGATATTGTGCAGACTGGCTATCTCAATGATGTTCATCGTCGTCGCCCCGGAACCGAAATATATCCCGAGGATGCCGATGAGAATGAGGGCCGAGCCTCCCATGAGCATCAGGGTGAGCTTCATGGCTGAGTATTCCTTGCGGCCGGTGCCCCAGACCCCGATGAGAAGATACATCGGTATGAGGGCCACCTCGTAGAACATGAACAT
>JADIMJ010000040.1 GCA_017694835.1 Candidatus Cryptobacteroides gallistercoris | reverse complement strand
TCCTCATATTGTGCATAATTCTCCCCTGCAACCTCCGGGAAATAATCCCCGACATAATAGTTGTCACCGAAATCAAAAGAGCAGCCGCATAGACACGATACTGCAACTGACGCCAAAATCAACAGATGTTTTTTCATAATACAGACATTTTACAGGTCAGCACACGATCATTTGCGAAGTTATCTTTTTTCTCAAGAAAAAACAATACTGGACATTTGCTGATACTGTTCCCAAAAGTGTGTCTGAGATAGTGGAATAAAAAAGTCTACAGATTTTTCAGATTTGTAAAAGCAAAAAGAAACAATACTAAAAAAGGAGCAGACTTTATGGAATTCACAAAGGAACAAGTTCCGGTAGAACCGGCACTGCCGGGAGTACCTGCAGGAAGAAGGCCTTGCCTGCAACAAGTGCAACGGGTACCGTCCCGGTCGCAGCTACGGTCATGGGCGTACATTGACATTCCGTATACCGCGTGACAGGTACGGCAACTTCCATCCCCGGATATTGGCCATACTGGCGACAGGAACTACACCGTGTAGCAGGCATGGGGCGAGTGGCAGGGGGGCTGCTCCAAATGGGGCAGGTACTACAGGAGCATTCGCAGGCGCGGCGAATTTGCAAAATTAAGAGGTCTGAAGGCTTGCTCTGGACACACTAATTGAAACACTACCGATTCTCCGAAATATAGCAGATTCAGAACTGATCGTATAGATCAAGCAAATCTGACGGCATATAGCCATCCGGAAAGTCCTCAATATAAATAAATATCACTGGTGCTGTCATCATATCCTTTCCCCACCTGTCTTGAACAAGTACTTTAAAAACCATCATTTCCGTATCGCCCCACGGCTTCATCTGCCGCCTATAACCATCAAATTCATCCTCGTCAAACAGATAGAAATTTATACCGACATCCATTGACTGCCCTCCTGGGTATTCGTCCCACCAGTGTTCTCTTTCTCCGTTCACAATTATTTTCCCAGGAACTCCGCCGGGTTCAATTCCAGCCAATTCATAATATTTTGACAATTGAACATTTAAAGACAACGGCCATCCTTCTGCGGAGGCAATAGTATAATTCGTAGTCAGATATAACTCGCCTTCTGCGTTGCTGACAATAAATTTTGGATTGAGTGTAAATGGATTAGATGCATCATATGTATAACTATAAACAGGACTTGTCAGGCCGGAAGCAGTCTTCACCCTCATATATATCGTTGTCCTGTACATTCTTTCCGGGACACCAAGGGCAAACACAGAATCTTTCTGCACGGTCCATTCAATAGGATTTCCCCATGTCTTTGTCCCCCACTCATATTCAACGAGGCCGGCATCAACCAACATCTTGAACATCGACCCGTTTGTCCTGCATTTTGCCGTAGCAATGGCAACCATTCCGTCCTCGGATGTTGAAATATAGAAATCCGGCAGACCGACCATCACGGTCTTGCTCCTTGAAACCGTCCCATACTCATACTGATATGTGGCTGTCACCTTGACTACCCCCGGTTTCTTTAATGTAATCTCTCCTGAAAGGGGGTCTATTGCAGCTATTGACATGTCGGATATGGACCATCTTACAGGATAGCTGCAGTTTTCAAGCACATAGCGGTCTCCGGACTTAGGGGAAAGCGGCCCTGAAATATATATCCTCATCTGCTCCAGTATCCATTCGTACATATTTTCTATTTCACTGATATGATCGGATGCCTTTGATTCGGCGATAACAGCCTGATACGGCATCTCCACCAAGGGCTGAGGTATGTCAGGCCAATAAGATCTGGTATAATCACCTACAGCCAAAGTCCTTCTTCCTATGCCTATATCAAGCGCACTTGCCGTAGGGACGAACATGAATTTGTCATTGACCGAATATTCGTAATCACCTCCGAGAAATAAAGCGATATTGATGGCATCCGCATCTGAATTGATGAAATGTGAAAGACTGTAATATGAGCCAGGGAAAGCATCAAATGCCAAAGGGGATGACGGCGCATAATTCATCTGGGAAAAAGCTGTCACTTCCCTGTTGAAAATCCCGAGTACCTTCTTGTGATAAATGATTTTCATATCAAAGACCTTATTCCCTGATGACAAATAAGGAAAGACATCTATTGACGCTGTAATATTTGTTTTTCCGGGAACATAATCCCAGAAATTGGCATCAATCCCTACAAAATTGCACAGAATCGGTCCTGAAAAAATACTCAGCAGATCCGTCAGGAATCTTGTATGCAGATTCCCGTTTGCATGCAGATAACTTGTCACACCGGCCAAATCATCAGTTTCTCCGCCATTAACAATGGCAAAATTCATCATCCCTTTGTCCGGGTCACCTTCAGGGAAGCCCATAAAATCTATTTCATCCTGCCATTCGGCATGTGAGGAATTGTCCAGCCGGCCGTCCTGATTCACAAAATTACAAAGCATCTGACTGGCTGATGTTGAATAAAGATATTTCTGCACCATTCTGACCCAGTCCTCAGAATCAGTCAATAAATCAAGAAGATCAACGGACAAGGATTCGCCATAATAAAAAGACAGCAAGGAATGGACCGCATACAGCATCCCCACAGGGATATTCGCACCCCGGTGAGGGACATCATGACTGACGAATGCTGTAACTCCATGTTTTGTTCCCTCAAACTCCATTGAGCGCAAGGCATAGCGCACAATAAGGCCACCCATACTCTGCCCCACAACAGCTATCCCCTCGCTGCTGCCATTATCCGTCATCTCTTCATTTATCCACAATATGATTTGTTCCATCAACTTGGCATTATCACGGATGTCTGCCTCACTGTTCATCCAGTCAACATATATCACATCATACTCGTCCATGACATTCTGCATAGCCGGGAACAAATTCTCCGCATTGGTGAAGCCGTAATCATCATACCATGCATTATAATTGCCTATTGCTCCCATTCCATACATATAATCGGCCAAATCCATCGGGTCAAAGCCTTCCACTACTACAAATGGTCTGATAATTCCGGCGCCGGATTTGTTCTCAGCATAAAATACTGACGCAGAAGCTTCTATCTGTCCGCTTGCCGAACTGCAGGAAAATGGTTTGACCATATCAGGAATTGAAGGTCTCGGAACTGATGACCCGGCTGACGACAATTCCACGCGACCTCCGGAAGAATACATTGTACCGTGGCAGACAAGCATCTCTCCTGTTGAAAGAGTAATCCTCATCTTCAACTCCCTTTCCCTTTCATCAAATCCTACCGTCAAAGAACTTCCTGCGGAAACCTGCCTGTATCCGCTGCCATCACCGGCATCAAATTCCAATTTTGAAATTTCCGTATTGGTAAAAATGAATTCTGACGGAAAAGAGAACTTTATGCCCGACCCTTTATGTACCCTGCTGTAAGAAGAAAATCCCACAACATATTTTTCGGCATACGGATTAATCCATTGCCCGTTTTCATCGTAATTGTCATAGAACCTGTCTCCCTGATATCGAATCAGGTTATTGTCAAGGGCATCGTCTCTGATATAGTTGTATTTATACAATTATATACCGACTGCAATAGAACCGTCGTTGACATTATGCATGTCATCCAGAATTGAATTTACTGGCCTGAAAGGTTTTTCTCCTACAGCTGACGAGCGTATACTGCGCAACAGATATTCAAAAGTCGTTTTCTCCACATAATTGCTGTCAGTCAACACCTTCCCGTCATATCTGTCAAAATCCACAAGTTCAAACGCATAATCTCTCAACAATCCTGTCGGAACTTTGGACATGTCCAGCTGCCCGAACATATCGTCAAGGAATTCCCTTACTTCCGCATTGTCTTCAAGAGACTGTCCCGATGCAGGAAGGGCGCAGAAAATCACCGATAAGATAGTAATCAATGAAGAGGAAAATAATTTTTTCATAGCCAGTGTCTTATTTTATATATTCATTTGCCTTGTTCACATAATTTAGGAACCTGTCATACATCTCCTCCGGAATACCCAAATCCATAGCATCATTCCTGCTTAATCCAAGGACAAAGTTCCCGTCCTTGAACCATATCTGATTAAGAAGCATCATCTCCTTGTCAGACTGGATTCTGCTCAGCATTTCAAGACTATCCGCAGGAACATCGGGACATCTGGTCCGGATTCTCCCGGGATTCTTCAGCTCGTTTTGAATTTGTTCCGGAGTCAGTTCCGTCAAAGTACATGAAACAATAGAGAAAGCTGTCGACAGGCAAATTAGACCTTTGATATAACATTTCATAAGCATTAGGTTTATTTAAATTAATATTAAATATATTTTTCTTCAAATATACTTAATGTTATTCATAAATCAAGGATTTGTCTATAAAATTACAATTTTAGCCACAATCATAAAAAAAGATGGTCCGAAGCGAACCTCCAGACCATCTTTTATAAGTCAAACTACTCGGTAAAATATTATATCCAAGGAGTCTCCGTGTCTTCACTGGAAATATTCTCGTTCCACTCAAAGTTCGTGCTTGAAACAAGCGGATGTCCTTTTCCTGTAAGATCCTCAAACTGATATGTTCCGTCTCCGTTATCGGTATAGGATGCCCTGTTGATTCTCCAGTAACCTTCAAGTCCATTACTGTCGGCTCCGACAAAAGACATATTGTTGGCTATCTGTTCAGGCGTTCTGACAACAGACCATATTCTGGCTTCTGTAAACATTATGTCACATCCTATCCACCAGCTTGAACCTGTTCCATGCCCGCCATCTCCTGTCGCTCCGCCAAACCAGCTGGCTACAGGGAAAGAACCGTCTCCAACATCTGATGAAGTAATTGCTTTAGTTCCTACTTGCTGTCCGTTATAATACAGATAGCCCGAAGACCCATCCCATGTATAGGCCAAATGCTGCCAGCAATTGACATCAAATCCGACAAGTGGATCCGGGTTTATATACGCCGGACTTCCCTGAAACTGGACAGCTGAATGTGCCTTGACATCGCCCTGATCACTCTGTGGATCTTCAAAACGGAATAGGACGCTTGCACCATTGGAGAAAACATCCCTGTTTCTGTTGGCGGTATTGCTTACCTGAAATTTAACCTCAATCGTAAATCCCGTAGGGAAAGAACCGTTGAAGTTTTCTGCCCTAAGTCCGGAAGCGCCATTGAACTGAGCCAAATCATTTACGAGAACCGTCTCCAAAGCAATCACATAGGAAGATGTTACAGGAGTCGGATCCACATTCCCTGACACTTTCTCAAGCCTCACAGGAAGAGCAAGAGGCGTTCCTGTAAGGTCATTCGGAAGAGTGGAAATGTGTATAGAAACCGGATCGGCCGAGTACTCACCTGCCGGAATCAAAATTTCTCCTCCAAGATCATAGTAATCAGCAGGCAATGCTTTATATCCGGAACTTTGTTCTCTGTTATATACCTCCAGAACGCTTTCATCTGCCACAAATTTGAACACGGCATCCTCTGAAGCCCTGTCAGTCAAAGTAACAGTCAGCGAATAATCCGCTCCTGTTTCTCCAAGTGAAACTACGGTGCCATTTACTCCGGCAGACTGTGTGCCTTCATTAAGGAAAGCATGGACTCCGCCGACCCCGTATTCAGCGTCATTGCAGGCAGAAACAAATATTACTGCCGCGACACTCAATCCAATTCTAAATATTTTATTCATGATATTCTCTTTAATCAATTTCACAGCAGAATAAAATTAATCTCTTGCAACAAAATCTTCAGGAGTTATAATATCAACATCCGGACTGCTCGGATTCTGTTGTTGGATACCTTTTCTGAGCCATTTGTACATAGGCGAATTATTTCTCTCATTACTGAATTTATACGCCCCGAATCCTCCTTTGCGGAATCCATTGGATGGCTGCCAATAAGCCATGCCGAGATAAGACGGCATGACAGACTTGGACCATGAACCGGTACCGTCTATCCAATAAAATCCTCCGTTCAGACAGTCTATGGCACTTTCAAGATTTTCAGTTACGACAAACTTATTGGTAACTTCTTCTTCAGTCATGTATGTCGGACAAAAAATATTGACAATTCTACTTAGACGAGAATCAAGATTAGAAGCAGATACACCAGCATTAGGGGAAGGAGTACCTCCACTGACAGAATAAGCCTGTGCTACAAAATAGTCAAAGCAAGTACATGTTTCAGCCGGGATTTCCCAAAGTTCTCCATCTATGACAAACAATCTTCCTGTACCGGACTTTGGTCCTATATATTTGCTCAAAGCTTCGAAAAGCCACTGAAGATATGTAGCATCTTCATCAAGAGGGCCATATGTGGCATCTATATTCGGTTCTAGATCTATATCAAGGCCATCATATCCATAATAATAAAGAGTATCTGAAATCGCTTTTGCATATTTTTCAATGGCCGGCTTGTTGACCTCTTTATTTTCAGGATTATCTGTCCAGCCCCAATATTCATTCCATGCGGCAACAGTTTCGGGACGACTTGTATCATATTCATATTCGGCAGGAGTAAAGCCATTTCCTATTTTCTGCACAAATGTACAAACCAAGACCTTTGTCCCTTTTACATCCTGGACAAATCTTAATTCTTCTTTCTTTTGTGGAGTCAGAGGTCTTGAATTATTCCACAAGGAGATAATATCCATTGAATCAGGAACAGCTAAAAGCATGTTTGCAGTAGACATCCCCGGTTCCCCCCAGCCGTCATACCAGCCGAAGGCTATGGCATGATCCGACTCCTTGTATGCGCGAAGAGCTTCATAATAAGCATCGTCTCTGGCGACTTCTGTCAGAGAATACTCATCAAAAACCTCCGGTTCAGGAGTCATCCAGTCACTGCAGCCGACTGCGGCGAAGGCGGCGGCTGCAATCATAACCGATTTGAATATATTGATCTTTCTCATATCAATTTATCTGTTAATAGTTAAATTCCTTTCCCCTGCCAGAACAGCGCAGTGCTTTCATGGTCAGCGCCTCCGAGAGCCTGTACGGCTGCAGCATAATTTGCAGGATTGAGACTCGCTTCCGTATACGGATAGCGGAGACGGTGATAGTCCTTTATGGAGTGGATGGTAGCATTCGGCTCCTGAGTGGAGACGGATTCGCACAGTTCCGGATATCCGGTACGCCTGTATTCCGCCCATGCCTCAATGCCCATAGGGAAGTTGGCTATCCATTTCTGGGTTATTATCTGCTCAAGATGCTTGTCTGTCGTGCTCTCGGCATCCCAGGCAATCTTGACCTCAGTAGAGCGGGTGTATGTCTGATTGAGGAAATCGTTGTGGTCAGCAGGTATCGCCGTAGTATTGCTTATGTATGCATCAGCACTGCCGGCTCCCCACTGGTCAAACGACAAGGCTATACCATTGTTGTAGTATGTCTTGGCATCTCCGCTTATCCAGCCGCGAAGGACAGCTTCTGCAAGCAGGAACTGTGTCTCAGCCGCCACGAATACAGGAAGTTTGGTAGATGTGAGGAAGTTAGGCTGGGAGAACGCGGCGGAGCTTGATTTGTTGAAATTGGCTGCCTGGCCCATGCGTATGCCCTGGTATGTCACATCGCCATCTGTGGCTGCGGTGAAGTAGAACGGCATGCGTGGGTCATTGTACCCGTTCATATAGTCTGTGATGCTGGCATTGATTCTGATGTCCCCCCATGATGAAGAGGCAAGCTGATAAGGATTTCCCTGAGACTTAGGGTCGAGAAGAGCATTTTCTGAATTCTCGTCGATATATCCGCATTCTGAATTCATGGCCCTCACGAATTCATCCTCAAAGCCGGCCCTCATGGCAGCCCTCATTGCCATTGACACGCCCAATTTTGCCCAGTTGGCATAATTGCCGCTGTAGATGGCATCGGAGGTCCCGATAGGGGAAGCTCCCACCTGTACTGAATACTGATAAAGCACATCGGCTGCACTGAGGAGGTCGTCAATGATGTTCCTGTAGACATCTTCTCCCGAATCGTATGCCACATACATGTCTCCGTCCTTAACCTGGCTGTAAGGGATAGGCCCGTAGCAGTCAGTGACCCTCATCATGGACGCAGCCTTGACGAGTTTTGCGAGAGCGAACCAGTGCCCCTCTCCGTCAGTGAGGTCCTCGACCTTGAAATAGTTGCTGTAGACGCCCTGGAAAGCCTGGTCATATACAGATGTATTCCAGCCGTCTGAAACATTGAAAGTGTCGTAGTTGGCTCCCTGCCATCTGTTGACATTGGTGAAGTAGCCGCCGAGAGAGCCGACCATCTGGTCTGCCATCTGGGAGCTGTTCTGCTGGGCGTACATCATCGTCTCTATCATCGAAGGGATGATGAGAGCAGGACTCTCGGCACGAAGCGCATACTGGTCGGTATTATACTCCGGAAAGTTCTTTGTACATCCTGCAACAGCGACAAGTCCGCCGATTACGGCAGCATTTGCAAATATTTTGAAAATTGTTTTCATATCTGTGTCCTCATTGCATTGTTAGAACTGGAATTTGACATTGAATCCGAGGTTCCTTGTGCTCGGAAGCATGAAGTAGTCAACTCCCTGATAGTAGTTGCTGCTTGTTGAAGCAGAAAGTTCAGGGTCGAAAGGTGCCTTGCAGTAGATCATGGCGAGGTTCCTTGCCACGAAGCCAACGGTAAGCCCCATCTTGTTGTTGAACCATTTTCTCGGGAAAGTGTAGTTCAGGGTGAGTTCCTGGAGACGGATGTTGGTGGCGTCATACAGATAGTATGCTCCATGTCCGCCGCTACCTGTGGATATGGTCTGATAGTATGACTGTGCGTCAAGCAGACCGAAGTTGACAGGAATACCGCCGTTGTCCCTCATCTCGGCAGACGCTTCAGATGCACCATAGAAGTCGAGGATACCCTGGGTGGCGGAATATACGAGGCCGCCGATACGGGCAGTGAGGACTACTCCGAGGGATACGCCCTTGTAGCTGAATGTATTGCTCCATCCGAGGTTGGCCTTAGGAGCAAGCTGGCCGACTTTGACAAAGTCAGTTCTTTCCATCGAGATACGGCCGTTGGCGTCAACATCCACATAACCGTTGAGGTCTCTCTTGATGAAATTGTTCACATAGATGTCGGTAAGCGAGCCGCCCTGACGGAGAATTACGCGCGGAGCGACATTCTCGCCTCCGAGCCAGTCTTTCTGGATTTCAGTGATAGTAACATTTTCTCCGGTGATAGGGTTTACGATGTCGTTGGCAAGCTCCACAATCTTGTTCTCGTTGAATGTAAGAGTGAAGCCGCTGTCCCAAGTGAAATCACCCCAGGTGTTGTTGTAGCCGAGGGCGAGCTCTACTCCCTGGTTCTGCACATTACCGGTCTGCGCGATGAAGTTGTCATAGCCTGTGGAGGCGGCGAGGTCACCGTATACAGTCTGGTTGTAGGTGTTGGAACGGTAGTATGTCACATCGAGGCTGAGGCCCTTGAAGAAGCGCATGTTGACACCGATTTCCCATGAACGGGTGTCCTCAGGCTTGAGGTCCCTGTAAGGGTAAGTCTTGCTCTGGGTCCAGAGGTCCGTCTGGTCGTTGTAGTCAAGGCTCGGATTGGAAATCCACCTTGAGGACGGAGATGCAACCTGGGAATATGAACCGCGGACTTTCAGGAAGTCGAACCACTTAGGCATTTCAACAAGGTTGGAAATGACAGCGGAAAGACCTACGGAAGGATAGAAGAATGACTTCTGTGATGAGTACGCGAGCTGTGAAGCCCAGTCGTTTCTTCCTGTAAGGGTAAGGTATACGGCATCATTCCAGCCCACCTCTACTGATGCGAATACGGACTGTGTCTGGTCATGCCAGCCGTTCTCGTCCCTCTTGTACTTGTTGGCAATGTCAAGGTTGTTGGCTGAGAAGAAGTTTGCTTCCTTCAGGTCACCTGTCATCATTGCCGAATAATATCTCTGGTCATTGATGGAAGCTCCGACATTGGCCATGAGGCTCCAGTCGCCCCATTTCTTGTCGATGTTGAGCATCACATCCCCGTAGAAAGACCTGTCCGAGCTGTTCTCGAGATAGTAGCCACCGTTGTTTCCGCAGAATGTGGTGAGCGTGGAAGCATAGTACTCGCGGGTCTGCTTGTATGTGGACTCGTCGAGTCTTGCACGGCCGGTGACATTCATCCAGTCGGTGATGTTCCACTGGAGAGAGGCGTTGAGCATGTAACGGCGCTTGTTCATGTCCCTGTTGTTGCGGTTCTGCACCCAGTAAGGGTTCTGGATGTTGTGTCCGCCGTCGCCGTACGGCCAGTACTGGGTCATCATACCGCGTACAGGGTTCCAGCGCTCATAGTTCTGGACTTCAGAGAAATCGTCTCCGCGAGGGAAGAGGTAGAGACCTGTGATAGGGTTGTAGTATGTACCCTGTGACACGAGGTTGTGGTCCCTCTGGATGATGAAGCTGGCACCGAAGTCGAGGATGAGCTTGTCATTCGCGAACTTGGTGGTGTTGCGTGCAGTGAAGTTGTACCTGTCATACTGGCTCTCCGGGACAATACCCGTAGTGTTTGTCGTTGAGGCGGAGATGTATGTCTGGTTCTTCTCGTTTCCGGTGGACAGGGACACGGAATTGATGACATTCGTTCCTGTCTGGAAATATTTGCGAGGGTCATAGCTGTAATCCTCAGGCAGAGCCGAACCCCAGCTGTACATTCCGCCGCTCTTTCCGTAGCGGTCCTGCATCTCCGGCATCATGTATACCGTAGAGAATGTGGTGCTGTTGCTGACAGTGACAGAAGTCTTGCCTTCAGCGCCTCTCTTGGTGTTGATGACGATGACTCCGTTGGCAGCATCAGAACCGTAGAGGGCGGCTGCAGAAGGACCTGTAAGCATGGAGATGGACTCAATGTCCTCAGGGTTGATATCGGCAGCTGCCTCTGATCCGACAGGAGACTCCATAGCACCGCCGGTTCCTCCGAAGCTCTTGTTGTACATCGGGATACCGTCAATCACATAGAGTACGGTGTTGCTCTTCTCGATGGACTTCATGCCTCGCATCACGACTCTCGTGGCACTTCCCGGGCCGCTGGCTCCTGAGTTGATGGTCACACCTGCGACCTTGCCGACGAGCGAGTTGACGAAGTTGGCGTCCTTCACCGCAGTGAGCTCATCGGACTTCACCGACTGCACATTGTAGGAAAGGGTCTTCTCCTCCCTCTTGATACCGAGGGCCGTCACAACGACTTCATCAAGGAATTCTGTGGAAACGGACAGCTGGACATTCTGGGTTGCCTGTCCTACATAAGGGATTTCCTGTGTTTCGTATCCGAGAATGGATACGACGATGACATCTCCGGACTTGAGTCCGCTGAGAGTGTACTCTCCGTCAAAGCCTGTAGTAACTCCGCCCTGTCCGTCCTTTATCATGACGGCGGCCCCGATTACAGGACCCTGATCATCAGTTACCACACCGCTGACTGTGCCCCCCCCGTCATTTGCGCTCTGCGCAAAGACATCCGAAGGTGTCAGCATATTCAGGGCAGCAAAGGCAAGTACAGCCATACAGCACCTGAACAATGAAGACTTCAGTGTTTTCAACATAACAGATATTTTTGGTTATTAAATAGTTGTTACTAATATTCCGGTAAAGATAAGGCTTTTTCGTAAAATTATAATGATTTTTAAAAAAAATAATATGCCAGTCAGCGGCTTCTGCGGAGCAGCAGCCATGAAAATGCGGCATAGCCGAGGACAAGGACGGTGTTGACGGCGAGCTTGCCGGCCATCTGAAGGCCTCCGGCGGAGAAGTCGGCGTCCGGGAACAGACAACGGGATGAAGCGGACGAAGCGGCCCAGGTGATGCCCATGCCGGCAAAAATGCAGAAAATAAGCTTCCAGTTATATGGAATCGGATAATATTTCTTTCCGAGAAATACATTGATTGCAAGCATTACGACATAGCTTGCAAGATGGCCCCATGCGGCTGCATGATAGGAATATCGCGGCATGAAGATGACATTTATCGCGGCTGTCACGGCAAGGCCGGCAAGGGTAATCCAGACTGCATAGGATGTCTTGCCGGAAAGCTTGTACCACATTGAGACATTGAACTGCATGCCGAGCAGCATATAGGACAGCAGCATAATCGGCACGATGCTGACACCGGCCCGGAAGTCCCTCCCCAATATGAGGGAAATGACATCTATATAAAGGATGACACCAAGGAAGACGAGGCCGCAGAAGGCCGTAAACCAGTTCATGACCTCAGCATAGAGTTCCCTTGAATTCTTGTCGGCGGCTCTCTGGAAGAAAAACGGCTCGGCGGCAAAGCGGAACATCTGGATAAACAGCGACATAATGACCGACAACTTTACGCCAGCCTGGAATATGCCCAGGCTGGACTGCCAGACCTCGGAGCCCGTGTCGAAATATCTGAAAAGGATTCTGTCAAGGAAGTCATTGACAATGCCTGGCAAAGCGGCGACCATCAGGGGAAGCGAATACGCGAGCATTTTCCAGAACAGGGCCCTGTCCGGCGAGAGTCTCATCCGGAGCAGTTCAGGAACAAACAGAAGCGCACACACGATACTGCTGACAAATATTGCGAATATCACATATGTGAAATCCGGAGTCGCGGAAATGAAGTGCAGGAGCCAGACATCAGACGGGGACAGCGACCGGACGCCGATGCCAAGAGCGGCCGCAGCCCTCTCGCAATAGCCGGGGAACCAGAAGAACAGAACGAGGTTGGCCCCTGTCTCGGTAAGAATTTTTATCGTCTTGAATACCGCGAACCTGAATGCCTTGTGCTCCTGCCTGTACTTCGCAAACAGGATGGCGGTGACGCAGTCAAGGAAGAGGATGCCGCCGACATACATTATGCAGTTTTCATAGCCGCCATATCCGAGCATCGAGGCTATCGGTCCCGCAAAACATATCATCAGGGCGAGAAAGACGGCATTTACTGCAAAGACCGAGAGAAACGCGTTGGAATACACCTTCCTTGGATCGGTGCCTTCCCTGTTGGCAAAGCGGAAACAGCCGGTCTCAAGCCCGAGGACGAGGACAACCTGAAGCACGGCGATATATGCCATGAATTCCGTCACCACCCCATAGCTTGCCGTCGTCAGAAGCCTGGTATAGAACGGAACAAAAAGAAAGTTGATGACACGGGCCAGAATCGTGCTCAGCCCGTATATCGCGGTCTCCCCCGCAAGCTGTTTCAACGGATTTGCCATAATGCCGGCAAAATTAGACATATTTATTCAAAAGTGTTTCTTATTTTTGCAGAACCAAAATTCACATTTATGAAACGCCTGTTTGTTAGATTAATGGTATTGCTCGCCCTTGCATCTGCTGCCGTCTCATGCAGCTGCTCCGGCAACAAAGAGAAAAGTCCGGCCTTCGACACCGAAGGCCTTCCTTCAGAGCCTGTGTTCGACATTGTCACCGACATGGGCACAATCAAAGTCAAGCTCTACAGCCAGACCCCTCTTCACAGGGACAACTTCGTGAAGCTCGCATCCGAGAGGTTCTATGACGGGGTGCTGTTCCACAGGGTCATCAACGGATTCATGATCCAGACCGGAGACCCTCTCACAAAGGACCCTGCCCAAGCCGACCTTTACGGGACCGGCGGCCCGGGCTATACGATTCCGGCCGAAATTATTCCGGGACTCACCCACAAGAAAGGAGCGCTTGCCGCAGCCAGGAGGGGCGATGCAGCCAACCCGAAGAAAGAATCTTCCGGCTCGCAGTTCTATATTGTACAGAACCCTGCGACCTGCGCCCAGCTTGACGGGGAGTACACCGTATTCGGAGAGACTCTCGAAGGCTTTGATGTCATCGACAGAATAGCCGCAGTACAGACCGGAGCCAAAGACAGGCCTGTCAAGGACATAAAGATTATAAGCATCCGTCCTGACATGCCGGTAAACGCAGAAGCTGCAGCAGCCGAAAAAGGCTCTTCAGAGGCAGAGAAAGACTCCTCTGCAGCAGAGACTCAGGCAGACACGACAGTTGCAGGCAAATGACAACGCCGCAGTTCAAATATGTTTTCTTCGATGCGGACGACACATTGTGGGAAAACGAAAGTTACTTCCGGGAAGCAGAGCATAAGTTTGCCCTGCTTCTTTCTGCATACGCCCCTGAAAAGGAGATTGTGGAAATGCTGATGCAGAAGCAGGAAGACAACATTCCGGTCTACGGATACGGCTCAAAGACATACCTGATAGGCATGCTTGACGCCGCCACGGAACTGTGCGGGGAAGACTTCGACAGCCGCATCTACCGGAAGACCAAGCAGATTATCCACGACCTTGCCTACCATGAATTCCATCTGAAGGAAGGCATTGAGGAAGTGCTCGGGGCCCTGGGAAAAAAGTACAGGCTTGCCGTCGCCACAAAGGGAGACCTTCCGGAGCAGATGAACAAATACAGGGAATCCGGACTCAAGAAATATTTCCACCACATTGAAGTGATGGAAAAGAAAAGCGAGGAAGACTATCTGGAGATGGCGGCAAAGCTTGACCTCCGTCCTGAAGAAATCCTGATGGTGGGCAACTCCGTCAAATCGGACATCGCACCGGTCATAAACATCGGCGGCACGGCCATCCATGTCCCGCATGAAGTGACCTGGGCACATGAAATGATGGACATTCCGGACTCCGACAGGGTAATTGAGGTAAAAAACATCAAAGAAATATTGAAAATATTGCTCTGAGACCACTTTTGGCACAGAGATTGCAATACTTCTTACGCGAATAGTTTTTTCATAGGTTAAGTTTTAGGTTAGAATTGCGACCGCCCTGCGTTGTGAAACGCGGGGCGGTCATCTTTTGTATCATTCCCCGTCTTGCCGTGCCATGCTGAACTCGCAGCCGCAGTATTGCTGGTTATAGAAGCAATATTCACGGATGAGCTGCTGCCGGCGCTCCTGAAGGCCGCCTTTGCGCCAGTTCCGGTCCCACCATGTCACATCAGGATAAAGGGAGGCGGCATATCGGCCGGCTTCGTTAATCTGGTCCAGGCTTTTCCATCTGGAGGAGGCAAGGGTGGTCGTGATGACATGGAATCCGTGGGTATGGGCATATTCTGCCGTGCGGCACAGCCTCAGGCGGAAGCACTGCAGGCAGCGTCCTCCGCGCTCCGGCTCTCCTTCGAGACCGCAGACAGCCTCGCGCCATGCATCATGGTCATAGTCAGCGTCCACGATTTCAAGTCCGAGGGCAGCCGCATAGCGCGTACATTCGTTCTTGCGGATGAGGTATTCCTCCTCCGGCCAGATATTGGGATTGCAATAGAAGACCGTGGGACGGATGCCGTTCTTCATGAGATATTCTATAATGGCTGACGAGCACGGGGCACAGCATGTGTGCAGGAGCACGGATGTCTCTCCGCCGGGGACTTCCGGGCCAGTCCCGGAGACTTTCTGGTCACTTTTTGTCTTCATTTTCAGATGAATTCCTGAACGGTGCAAAAATAGCAAAAATTCCGATGTGCGGTCCCGGAGTTGCAAGGCTCGCACCTTCGGCGTATCTTTGCGCCCGTTATGGGAATTATACCGGACAGACATAAGAAAATGAACGGATGGCTCGCCCTGAGCCCGATGGCCGTATTTCTCGGCGTATATCTCGTGTCATCCCTGGCTGCAGGCGATTTCTATAAGATTCCGCTGGCGGCGGCTTTCCTGCTGGCTTCGGCGTATGCCCTTCTCATCACACCGGGGACGGCGGAGGACAAGATATCCGTGTTCTCATCCGGAGCCGGGGAGAAGAATGTGCTGCTGATGATATGGATTTTCGTGCTTGCAGGAGCCTTTGCCAGCACGGCAGAGGCCATCGGGGCAATAGATGCCGCCGTCAATTTCACACTGGCGGTTCTTCCCGGGAAATTTGTCTATGCAGGCATCTTCCTCGCCGCCTGCTTCATTTCCATGTCCATCGGGACGAGCGTGGGGACCATCGTTGCCCTCGTGCCTGTGGCTGCCGGAATAGCGCAGGAGGCCGGGACAAGCGTCCCCTTCATGACGGCAATAGTGGCCGGAGGAGCGTTCTTCGGGGACAATCTGTCTTTTATCTCCGACACCACGATAGCCTCGACGCGGACCCAGGGATGTCCGATGTCCGGCAAATTCAAGGTCAATGTCAGGATTGTGGCCCCGGCGGCCGTCATCGTCACTGCAATATATATTATAATAGGTCTCGGGAATGAAATCCCGACTGAAGCCGGGCAGATAGGATGGGTCAGGCTCATTCCATACCTGCTCGTCATCTTTCTTGCAGTGGCCGGGGTGAATGTAGTCGCCGTGCTGGCTCTCGGCATCTCAGCGAATGCCGTCATCGGAGCCGCGCAGGGAAGCCTTTCTTGGAGCGGCTGGCTCGGGGCCATCGGGGACGGCATCGGAAGCATGGGCGAACTGATCATTGTGACAATGCTGGCCGGCGGAATGCTTGAACTCATCCGGCACAACGGAGGACTGGACTTTCTCACAGGGCTGCTGACAAAGAGAATCAGAGGGAAAAGAGGAGCGGAGCTCAGCATCGCCGCCCTCGTCAGTCTCACCAACCTGTGCACGGCGAACAATACAGTAGCCATAATAACTTCCGGACGCATCGCAAGGGAAATTTCCGGAAAATTCGGCCTTGACCCGCGCAAGACGGCAAGTATCCTTGACACATTCTCGTGTTTCATACAGGGCATCATCCCCTATGGGGCACAGATGCTCATGGCCTCCGGCCTGGCCGGCGTGTCGGCCGTCTCGGTCATCGGCCACCTGTACTATCCGTTCATGATGGGAATCTGCGCGCTGCTGGCGATACTGCTGCGGCTGCCGCGGAAATATTCCTGAAGACGGACAGCAATTCCCACTACATCGGGCGCGAGACCTGTCATTCCACGGAACCGGAGTCTATGAGATTGTTGAGCAGGGCATAGACGGTGAGGCCGGCGACGGTCTTGATGCCGGTCTTGCGGGTGATGTTTTTCCTGTGGGAAATGACGGTATAGATGGAGATGTTATAGAGGTCTGCGATTTCTTTGTTGAGCATGCCCTTGGCGACGCAGATGAGTATTTCCTTTTCGCGGGAGGAGAGCTCGAGGCTGTCCGACTTCGGGGATTCCTCATGGGACGACAGGGCTGAGCGCAGTTTTCTGATTATGACGGCAGGGGCGTCATATATGTTGATGACTTCATCGTACTGCTTCCACATCTCGTCTTCCATTGCCATGGTCTGAAGGGCCACCACCGAAGCATCGGTGTATTCCGCAATATGGCTGCGGCCCTCGGCTCTGCCTGCATAGTCGAAGACTATCGGGTCGATTATTATCAGGTCGGCTCCTATGGTCCTGAGCCGCGCCTCGCTGGTCCTCGAAAGGTCGGACAATATCCCCTCGACCTTGAATTCGCCGAGGTCGCTGAAGACTCCTTCTATTCCTCTGACCATTATCCGTGAGGGTATGATCAGCAGGACCTTCTTACTGTTCCCGTTTTTCATTTTCCTCCAATCTGTTTACCATCGGCACAAGGACATTGTTCTCAATCATGGTGTGTCTGTCAAGGTCATCCTCAAGGAAGAAAATATGATAGAGCACGCTGTTTCTCAGGACAGTGTCACATACTGACGGAAGGTATTTCATCACTATGTTCTTCAAGTCGTTGAGTTTCTCGTCTATGTTGCTGTGGTTCTCCTCGAACTGCTCCATCGAGTAGCCGTCGTGCGTGTCATGGGCAAGAAGAGCCGCGACATACGGGAATACCGTATTCTCTTCGTATGCGAAATGGTTCTCGACTTCTTTCTTGTATTCGGAAAAGAACCTGAATATGACTTTCTGCTGGTTCCCGTCGCACGGAAGCACCAGTTCCCCTATGGTCTGCTCCAGCTTCCTGAGCTCGTCGTCAAGATAGAAGGAGTGCGAACTGTGGAGATATTTCACGATATCGGCAGGATTGCCGGCCTTGAGGAGCTCATTGGGGGCGATATAGTCATCGTAAGTGTATACTCCGCATATCAGCAGGAAGGAACTGACATCTATGCCGTGGCTGCGGCACACTTCCGCCACCGTATTTTCTCCGAACCCGAGGTCTATCCCGAGGCGGGAAAGAACTATGAGCAGAGAATAGTTCAGCTCTATGAGGTCCGCCAGCTTCATCGTCGGGGACAGCACCATGCGGGATGAATCATTGTCATTTCTTTTCATTGTCCTGATCTTTGCTTCAAAAAGTCTCATGTCCGGCAAAGTTAATGATTATAAAACAAAAAGGACACGCCCCAAGACTTTATGGTCGCGTCCTTTTTCAATTTCTCCAGAGTGACAGCTCTCACCGGCCCCGGAGCACAACAATTAAAAGGATCTGAACTTTTTAACTATATGGCCTAAAATCTCAATCTTCAGTTGCAAAGATACGGCCGTGCTCCGTGCGGGACAATCGCAAGAAATGGGGAAATTGCGCTGCTGCCCATCACCAATGATGGTGATTCGGTCAGAACAGCAGGGCTATCCTGTAGACAATGAATGCCATCACCCATGCCAGGACTATGGTATATACGGCGGAGCCTATGGCCCACTTCCAGCCTCCGGCCTCCTGCTTTATGGCAACGAATGTGGCGATGCAAGGGAAGTACAGAAGCACGAATACCATGAATGCGAGGGCCGAGGCCGGCGTCATGAAGCGCTGAAGGGCCCTCTGCAGCATGGTGTCGCCTGTTTCCTCCTGCTCCGGAGGTGCGACGGCAACAGCTCCCGAAGCCTCGTATTCAGCCTCATCCGCGCTGTACATCACGCCCAGCGAGCTCACCACGAGTTCCTTGGCCCCTATGCCGGAAAGGATGCCCACGCCCATCCTCCAGTCGAATCCCAGAGGCTCGAGCACAGGCTCTATTGCCTTGCCGATATATCCTATGTATGAGTTCTCCTGCTGCTCTGCCACAGTATCATATGCCCTGTGGTTCGGGAAGTAGCCGAGGAACCAGATGATGACGGAGCATATCAGTATGATTCCTGCCATCTTGTGGAGATACTGCTTGCCTTTTTCCCATGTGTGGCGGAAGACGGACTTGGCCGTAGGCACACGGTACGGAGGCAGTTCCATGACGAAAGGAAGGTCGTCATCCTTGATGAAGCGGCTCATCACCCTGGCGGAAAGTACGGCCAGAATTATTCCCAGGGCATAGATGCCCAGCATCACGAGTCCGCCGTAATGAGGGAAGAACGCCCCTACGAGCAGGATATATATCGGCAGCCTGCCGGCACATGACATCAGGGGGATGACCAGTATGGTTATGAGCCGGCTCTTGCGGCTCTCGATTGTCCTTGTGGCCATGATGGCAGGCACATTGCAGCCGAAGCCCATAATCATCGGGATGAACGACTTGCCGTGAAGGCCCATCTTGTGCATCAGCTTGTCCATGATGAACGCCGCCCTTGCCATGTAGCCGGAGTCCTCAAGGAGGGAAATGAAGAGATACAGGAGGAGGATGTTCGGAAGGAAGACAAGCACGCTGCCCACTCCCCCGATTATCCCGTCCACAATCAGGTCCTTGAACGCCCCGTCCTTCATGTAGGCAGAGACAAAGTCCCCGAATTTCTCCACCAGCCATTCTATCCACTGCATCGGATAATCCCCGATGACGAACGTGCACTCGAACACGAGATACAGCATCAGGAAAAATATCGGGAACGCCAGCCATTTGTTGGTGACCACCGCATCTATCTTGTCAGTGACCGTATTCCTGCGCCTCTGGCCCTTGAAAGGCCGGTATGTCTCGGCGAGTGCGCCCTGGATGAACGCATATTTCGCATCCACGATTGCGGATTCCGTGGAGACATGCATCAGTTCGTCTATCCTCTTCTGCTCCTCGAATCTTGCAGCGATGATTTCATCCCTGTCGGGGAGAGCCTCAATGACTTTCTCGATGTCCTTGTCATTCTCAAGATACTTGATGGCGAGGTAGCGGGTGGAATATTTGAATCTTATCTCCTCGTTTTTCTGAATCAGAAGCTTGATGCGGTCTATGCTCTTCTCGATCTCGGTGCCGTGGTTGATGTGTATGTGGCGGCTGAGCTGCGGTGTATTTCTCTCATATATCTGGATGACGGTGTCGAAGAGCTGCGGAATGCCTTCCCCGCTGCGGCTGACCGTAGGGACAATCGGAAGTCCGAGAAGATGGCCGAGGGTCTTTATGTCAAGCTCGTCCTTCTTCGCCCGGAGCTCGTCATACATGTTCAGGGCCATGACGACCCGCAGGTTCATGTCAATCAGCTGGGTCGTAAGGTAGAGGTTGCGCTCGAGGTTGGATGCATCCACCACATTCACCACGACGTCGGGAAGGTCTTCTATGAGGTTGCGGCGGACATAGAGTTCCTCCGGGCTGTAGGCCGAGAGGGAATATGTCCCGGGAAGGTCGACAAGGGTGAATTTGTAGCCACCGTACTCAAAGTTGCCCTCTTTCGCGTCGACGGTCACTCCGCTGTAGTTGCCCACATGCTCATGGCTGCCGGAAGCGATGTTGAAGAGGGATGTCTTGCCGCAGTTGGGATTGCCGACCAATGCGACCCGGATCATCTTGCGCCGTTCGGCCGCCAGATGCCTCATTTCCTTCTCGATGTCCGCATTTTCCCGTCCCGGCTGCATGTCATCGCATTCGGATGCCTCAATCGGAGGAAGGGGCTCCTGTGCCGCCATCACTTCCTTGGCCTCGGTCTCGCTTATCACCTCTATTTTCTCCGCCTCCTCCCTCCTCAGGGAAATCTTATACCCTATGATTTCATACTCTATAGGGTCCTTTAGCGGGGCATTCAATATGACATTCACGAGCTTGCCTCTCACAAAGCCCATCTCGATTATCCTCTTGCGGAAACTCCCGTGGCCGTTCACCTTCACTATGACGGCCCTCTCCCCTGTCTTTAGTTCTGATAATTTCATCTGTCCTGTCTGAAATCTGTTGCGCCCAAATCATTTGCGTCCAAATCATTTGCGCTGAAAATCCGGCCGAAGATACAAAAAATTGCGTCTCCGATGAGCCGGAGACGCTATAAAATAATGAAATGATGCCCATAAATAATTAGTTTCACGGCATCTGCTCCCAACAAATGGGGAGAGGCGGCCAACTTGGTGAATGAAAACCGGCCAACTTGGTGAACAAAAACCGGCCAACTTGGTGAATGGAATTTATTATTTCTTTGGAAATCAGGGAATTTATAGATATCTCATGGTCCTGACCGGTACTGGACAATATGCATACCGCCGCCCGGACGGAGTATATGTCGTCCCTATATCATGTCTGAAAGACTGAACCGGTTCTACAGCCTGTTCTTGTAGACCTGCGCCATCAGCTTGTGCCAGCTGTTCTTCAGGGTGATGCAGGCGGAGAGGTTGGTGTAGATGGAGGATGCCTCGACGAAATAGTCTATGAGAGAAATTTCTCCTCCTTCCACGGCCTTGCCGAGCAGGTCGAGGGTTTCTCTCATCAGGGGCTCGTCATAGGCGTCGATGGCGGCTTTGGTCTGGTCAATTTCGTTGAGGAGGGAGCGGATTTCGGACTCGGACTGAAGACGGGCCGAAGTCAGGGCGCTTCCGGCCGAGACTGAGCGGGCCTTTGCCATCGCGACTTTACGGTGATTGGAATACAGCGGAATGGAGCCTCCGACGAGAAAGCCGTGCTCAGCCTCGCGGATGGCGGTGTTGCGCCTGTAGCCAATCTCGAATTTCGGAATCCAGCCCTGCCTGTTGACCGAGACTTCTTTCCGGGCGGCGGCAGCGGCGCTTTCCGCAGCGGCAACAGATGCATCTGAGGAAAGATATTCTTCCACGGCAGCCTCCTTGTCAAGCACTTCCTCGACAAGAGGATAGAAATCGGCGTCAAAGACGGTCTCCTTCCCTCCGTTCATGGCATTGAGGGCGCGGCAGGCAGCATCAAGGGAGGCATTGTTCCGGGCCACGGCCGTGGCGACACTCATCAGCTCCATCTTTATCTTGTTCACCTCCAGGGCAGAGGCATCTCCCGACTCAAGCCTCCTGGTATAGAGGCCGAGAAGCTCGTCCGCTATGCCGGCCTGCATTTCAAGCAGTTCTCCGATCCGCCTGTACATGATGATGTCAAGGCAGATATTCTTGGCGTCCAGCAGAATCCGCCTCCTTTCATTCTCAAGTCCACTTCCGAGCGCAGACCGTGACAGCTCGTTCATCTGATGCCGGGCAGCGTACAGGGTCGGGAAGTCAAAGCCCTGCGACACGACGAGCTCCGAGCCGGACTGACCGGAGACACCGCTGCTGTAGAATGAGCTGTATTCTATGGTAGGGTCCTCGAGGATGTTCTCGCTTTTCATCTGAAGGGACCGGGCCTCAACATCTTTGGCTAAGGCTTCCAGCTCGGGATTGTTCCTTGCCACAGACTCCAGCACCTCTTCAATATTCTGGGTATGGAGAGTATCCTGCGCCTGAAGCGGCTGGAAGATTGCAGTCAGCAACATTAAGATTGTCGTCGGCACCATTGCCGGTACGGCATATATAACAGGTTTCATATTGATTGATTCGTCTTTATTCAGTTTATCTGTTTCGGAGTTTCCTTTTCTTCCTTTCTGTGGAGCCACCAGTACATCACCGGCACGATGAAGCCGTTGAGGAAGGTGGAAGTAAGCAGCCCCCCGAGGATGACCTTTGCCATCGGGCTCTGGATTTCATTGCCCGGAAGGTCTCCCTTGATGGCGAGAGGAATCAGGGCAAGGGCAGAGGACAGGGCTGTCATCAGTATCGGATTGAGCCTGTCCAGAGAGCCGGTGATGATGCTGTCATAGAGGGAATGGCCCTGCTCGCGAAGCAGATTGTAATGGCTGATGAGGAGCATCCCGTTCCTGGTGGCGATGCCGAACAGGGATATGAATCCTATGATGGCAGGGATGCTGAGCTCACCTGTGGTCATCAGCAGGGCAAACACGCCTCCGATGAGGGCAAGAGGGAGGTTCAGCAACACGACTCCGCTCTGCGCGGCACTCTTGAACTGCATGTAGAGCAGGAGGAAGATGACGACAATGCTCATCAGGGATGTCAGCAGCAGCACACGGCTCGCGGCCTTCTCGCTCTCGAACTGGCCTCCGTATTCTATGTGATAGCCTTCCGGCAGCGCAATCTCATCTTCCACAATCTCCCGTATGTCATCGACGACGCTTCCGAGGTCCCGTCCGGCGGCATTGGCGGAAATCACCACCTTGCGCTTGACATTCTCGCGGTTGATGGCATTCGGTCCGCTTGAGGAAACCACATCCGCCACATAGGACAGCGGAAGCTTGTTGCCCTGGGCATCGTCTATCATCAGATTGCGTATGCGTTCTGCCGAGCCTCTGTCAGACTCAGCGGCTCGGACCACGAGATTGAAGGATTTGCCCTGCTCATAGACCTGGGACACGGTCTCGCCGGCCATATTCACCGTCACGAACTCACTGAAGGCGGGCATGGATATGCCGTATTTGGCAAGCATCTCCCGCTTAGGGACAATCTTGATTTCCGGCCTCTCTATCTGCTGCTCGACATTCAGGTCGGCGATGCCTTCCACCCCGCTGATCCTGTCCTTTATCTGATTGCCTATGGCGAACATCCTGTTGAGGTCGTCACCGAAAAGCTTGATGGCTATGCTGGCCTGGGTTCCGCTGAGCATCGCGTCAATCCTGTGGCTTATAGGCTGCCCGATTTCTATGTTTGCTCCTGTGATTGTGGACAGCTTCTCCCTCACTTCGGCAAGAAGTTCCGCATGGGAACGGTCGCCGAGCTCAAACGGAGCCTCGATTTCCGACACATTCACCCCGAGGGCATGCTCGTCCAGCTCCGCACGGCCGGTCTTCCGCGCCACAGTCTGTATCTCAGGTATTGACAGCAGGAGTTCCTCCGCCTGCCGGCCTATCTTGTCAGACTCTTCAAGTGAAATTCCCGGCAGGGAACTTACATTTATCGTGAATGAGCCTTCATTGAAAGGAGGAAGAAAGCTGTGGCCGAGGGTAAAGAACAGGCCGAGGGCCACACAGAAGAGAGCCACCGTGGCACCGACGACGCTTTTCTTGTGCCTCATCACCCATTCCAGGGCGATTCTGTAATATTTCTTGAGCCATACGGCAAGGAATGCCTCTTTCGGCACGCCGTCTCCCTTGACCTTGTAGTCAAGCATATAGCTGCAGAGCACCGGAGTAAGCGTCAGTGCCACAAGGGTGGATGCGAAGAGGGCAGTGATGAAGGCCACTCCGAGAGGTGCGAGCATGCGCCCTTCCATGCCTGAAAGGAAAAACAGCGGCACGAAGCTCACTACTATTATGAGGGTGGAATTCAGAATCGGCATCCTGACCTCCTTCGAGGCATCGAACACGACATCAAGCACAGGACGCCGCTCTGCCGCCGGGAGAGCCTTGTTGGCCCTTATATGCTTCCACACATTCTCGACGTCCACTATGGCGTCGTCCACCAGCGAGCCTATCGCAATGGCAAGGCCGCCGAGACTCATTGTATTGATAGTCATACCCATCCAGTTGAGAGTAAGGATTGATATCAATATGGACAGAGGCAAGGTAATGAGAGAGATGATGGTCGTCCTGGCATTCGCGAGGAAAAGTATCAGGACAATGACCACGAAAATGGCGCCCTCATAAAGAGAAGACTTCACATTGCTGATGGAACTTTCGATGAACCTCGCCTGACGGAATGTATCTGTGGAAAGCTTCACGTCCGGCGGAAGATTTTTCTGCACATCCTCCAGCGCTGCCTCAAGCCGCTCTGTCAGCTCGAGAGTCCCTGTCTCCGGCTGCTTGGTCACAGTCACGAGCACTGCCGGCTTTCCTTTCTCCGAAGCAAGTCCGAGCTTCGGCTGCTGCGCGCCGATGCGCACATCCGCCACATCTTCAAGGGTCACCGGGGCTCCTCCGATTACCTTTATCACCGACCGGGCCATCTCGGCGACATCTTCCGTGGACACGATTCCGCGCACGATGTATTCATTGCCGTATTCATAGATGACACCTCCGTTAGTGTTCCGGTTCATGCCTCTGGTCACGGCCATCACCTCCCCGAGAGTGACTCCGTAATGCTTCATTTTCTCAGGGTGTATCAGCACCTGGTATTCCTTTATGTCTCCTCCGAGGACTGCCACCTGGGCGACGCCTCCGGTAGAAAGAAGCCTCGGCCTTATGGTCCAGTCGGCTATTGTCCGCAGGTCAAGCATCGAAGTGGAGTCGGCCGTCATGCCGACTATGAGCAGTTCCCCGAGTATCGACGACTGGGGCCCGAGGGTCGGATTGCCGACATTGTCCGGGAGTTCCTCGGCCGCCATCGCTATTTTCTCCGACACTATCTGACGGGCCAGATAAATGTCCGTGTCCCAGTCGAATTCGACCCATACCACGGAAAATCCCGCAGTGGATGATGACCGCACGCGGCGCACTCCCGTAGCCCCGTTCACTGCCGTCTCAATCGGGAAGGTAACGAGCTGCTCTACTTCCTCGGCTGCCATTCCTCCGGCTTCTGTCATCACTACGACAGTAGGAGCGTTCAGGTCCGGGAACACATCCACCTCGGTGCGGTTCATCACATAGACTCCGGCCACCATGAGCAGCACGGCCGCCACAAGCACAAGCAGCCTGTTCTGCAAAGAAAAATGTATGATTTTGTTCAGCATGATGCTTCAAGGTTAGGGTGTCCGTATCTGTCAGTGGTTATGGGTGTGCGCCGGGATGGCATTGCTTGCCGAGGCAAGCCTGACATTATATGCCCCGGCGGTCACGACATTGTCTCCGGCCTTGACTCCCGACACAATCTCCACTCTCTCCCCGTCGCTTTCGCCGAGAGTCACCTCCTGCTTCCTGTAGCAGCTCTCATCCATCTTTATGTACACGAAATTCACCCCCTGCTCCTCGGTCAGGGCCTGCAGAGGAAGGGAAATGACATCTTTGCGGACACCGGTCAGAAGCCATACTTCCGCAAAAGAGCCAGGCACAAGGCCGTGCCCTGCCGGGATGGAGAATGTCACCGGAATATAATGCGATGCCTCTGCGGAACTGCGCCCGACAGAAAGGAGCCTGCCTCCGAGAGCCTTGACATTCTCTGTCCTGTCCATGGACGGTGTCCTGAAGTTGGCCGAAACGATTCCCCCTGTCCTGTCATAATAGGTCTGGGACAAGTCCGCCTGCAGCACCAGGCTGCTGTTCCTGACGACACATGCAAGAGGGGTTCCCATCGACACATAGTCGCCCTCCCTGACAAATATGCTCTCCACATATCCGCCGCACGGAGAGGAGACCAGGACACCCGTACCGTCGGCATTGGGCTTCAGGGCCTCATATGCGAGACGGGCATTCTCGTAATTCTCCTTGATTCTCACATATTCTTTCTGGGAAACTATCCTGCTGTCCACGAGCGAGGAAGCCCTCTCGTATTCTGCCTTTGCAGCCTCATAGGCTACCTTTGCCTTTCCGATGCGGTTTCCGTCCTGGATTGTCCCAGATATGACGGAAAAGAGCGTCTGCCCCTCATCCACGGCGGCACCTCCAAAATAATTCCCCCCGAAGGACACTATGCCGTCGGCCGGGGCCACAACGGTCATCTCGTCACTCCTGGAGGAAAGAATCTGTCCGCCGGTGCGGATTACGCCCGAAAACTCCGCCGGTGACGCGGTTTCTGTCATTATCCCGGCTGCGGCAGCCTTTTCGGGAGAAATCACTATTTCATCCGAATGTCCGGCATGAGCCCCGGCTGCCTCATGAGTCTCTGCGGCCCCATGTTCAGCCTCGTGGTCGTGCGGGTCTTCATGGTTGTGGCCTGCATTGCAGGACCATAGAAGGAATGCCGTGCACATTCCGGCAAGAAGAGCGAATCTTTTCATATCTTTACTCTGTTAAAATCGTCTGACAATTTTTGACAGCCGCAAAGATATTCCTAAACTGCCGCAACCCGGTTGCAATATGTCCCCTACTCGACTTTTCTGCCCTTGCCGTCGATTATGACCCCGTTCGGCTGGCACAGATAACGGTCCTTGCCTATGGCTGTTATCGACGAGTAAAGCGGCGGTGTAGTCCTACGGCCCTGCCTGTCCATGAGCCCGTAGTAATATGCGGCGCCATACGGATTGACATAATAGCGGAAACATTCTGCCGCATCATAGACAATGTCGTATGTGTCGTATTCCCCGCTGTATTCATCGTATTCCCCGGTACCGGCAAGCAGTTCCCCTGTCTCATAGTACATGCTCTCGACTCCGTCAATGCGGAAGTCTTCAATGACATTTCCTTCAAAATCATAGAGCCGGGAGGTATGGTCCGGATGTCCTGCTTCTATTGCATCTTCAAATATACATATCCTCGTTTTCGATATGGTGAGAACCGTGTCAAGTTCTGCCGAAAACAGGCCATAAAGACCGTCTTTCCTTACCTTCCAGAATCCGCTGTCGTTGCTCACATTGTCATAGACCGGCTCCAGCACCCAGTTCCCGGACTTGTCTATCATCCCGACTGTTCCGCCCTCAGGCTCCCCGAGGATGCAGTAGCCGTCATGGAAAGCATAACCCTGCCTGTCTGAGTCCACTCCGACCCCCTTGTCAATGACCACCCTGCCAGAATGGTCGATGAACACGAGGCTTCCGTCCTTTTCCGCTGCGGCAAGGCCTTCCGAAAACACCCAGGCCCTGGTGAATTCAAGAGGAATGACCACCTCTCCCGTAAATCTGTTGAGATACCCTCTTTTCCGGCCTTTGGCAAAGACGGCCAGACTGTCATTGTCGTCCGATGTCGCGACCCAGTCGATGTTTCTCATGAGCACCTTCCCGGAAGCCTCATCATAGAGCCTCGCTCCACCCCGTCTCCCGTACCGCCACTGATAGGAAATAGTATTGCTGATATACCTGTCTCCCCAGCAACGGCCGTCAAAAGCCGGCCTTATCCAATTGTCTATGACAATATTGTAAACAAATGCCCCGCCTATCCACACGGCAAGCACAAACACAAGAACCGCCGCGCTGTAAGAAAATATCTTCCACGCCACAGACCCGTTGTTGAATACAGAAAACAATTTCTTTTTCATCTCCATATCATTTTTCAGATATAGAGATTCCCGCGGATGAAAATCTATCTCCCGGGACAAATTATCATGCCGGATTTCACTCCGGACTGTACCGTCTTTATCATTTTACCTCAGGACAAGCCAGAATCACATCATTTTTCCCGCAAGGCATATGGACAGTCGTGTCCTGCAGCGGAATTTCTGCCGAAATACTGTATCGGGTCCGCTGAGATTCAAGAGGGATGAACAAGGTCACCCGCCCGTTTTCATCGGAGACTGTCTCTATCCCGTTTATTTCCACCTTGCAGCCAGGGACTGTCTTTTCGGACATGGGATTCCAGAGGCGGAAGCTGATATTGCCATATATTTCAGGATTCCTGCACAGACCCAATGCCAAGTCTTTGGTAAGGGCGAAAACCGTATCTATGCTGATGAAGTCCCTGCAGGCGACCTGCGCCCGGACCCGCTTCCCGAGAAAATGATGGGGGATGTTCCTGAACAGTACATTATCGCTGAACGAACTGACGGTATCTGTCTTTATTTCGTTGTCAAAGGTGAAGGTTACGGAAGCATCCTGCATCGGCGGCAAATAACTGTTATGTACGGAGGTTTCTTCAAGGCTTACGCGAATGTCTATCGGCTGATTCATTAACCAAACCCCGGCGATTGCAGCCACCACACACATCGCACCGACGGTCCACAGGATAATTTTTTCTTTCAACCAGCGTTTATGCCTCTGCCAGATGTCGTCGACTTCCACTCCGAGCAGTTTCGTAATCAACTGTACATATGCATACTCCCTGTTCACCCAGCCCCATCTGTAATTTTTTGCGTGGATATTGGCCCCGAGAATCTCTGGTATACTCAACTTATCCAATGCCGAATTGAAGCATTCCGTGTCTGGATTCCCACTGTGCGGCTCTCCCTCAACTATGAAGACATGAATATTTTTCTCCCGTCCGAGGCTCCGAAAATATGTTATTTCTGCAGCAACCCATTTGGATTTCGCTGATGCCGGAGTTCCAATTACAATAAGATTCTTTGAAACCCGCAGCCTTGCCTTGAGTTCTTCTGATAATCCTCCTGGCTGAATATCGCTTGGTGCGAAAAACAGCGGATTTATCGGCTTACGCGTCCAGCCGTGTTTCCGGCACATGGCAGCCGGCATGCTATAGTTCTCGAGCTTCTTCTGCAGCCGCTTGCCCCACCTGATGTCCAGTGAGCTATAGCTAATGAAGGCGAAGTACTTGTAGGTTCGGGTATTGTCAGTCGTATTCATGGCTATGTTGTTTTTTCCAATTGTCATAAGCCTCAGATAGCAAAGCTTTTTCTTCTTTGCCGACATATTTCAATCCGATGGTGAAACCTATTGTATCTTCAAAATGATGTTCTGAGATGATTCCGTCTTTCATGACAAGAATGTCTTTGGGCTTACCTCTGAGACGCATATTCTTCTCATAGATATTGATATAACTACACTGAGTCCAATCTTCGTATTCCAACAGGTAATATTCTCCTGACATTCCCAGACCCGCTGCAGAGGAATCTTCAGATACAACCGTGACAATAAATGCCATTTCAGAGATGAAGTCCCTGTATGAAGGAATATAGAATCCGGATGTTTTGATTGCTTTTATGTAGCAATCATATATATTATTATATGTCTTTAAAATCGTATAATCGTTCTCATCACAAAATTCTCTTTCGATTCCAAGAACCTTGATAAAGTATTCCAGAGCTTTGTCATAATCTTCTTGATTGATGTAAATCATTCCAATATAACCGATATTGTTGAGTAATGCAGCGACATCCGGATGACTCTCTCCAAAGTGTTCTGTCCAGATTTTGAGGGCTTTTATATAATATTCCTGTGCCTTGTCATAGTCACCTTTATAGTAATAAACCATACCTATATTATTGAGCGATGTTGCTACATCCGGATGACTTTCACCAAAGAGTCCTGTCCGGATTCTAAGACTCCGGTCAAGATGTTCCAGAGCCTGGCCATAGGCGCCTTGGTTTGTGTAAAGCATACCTAAATTATTGAGTGATGCAGCCACATTCGGATGACTTTCGCCAAAGAGGTCTATCTGAATTTTAAGGGCTTTATTATAATATTTCATAGCTCGGCCATAGTCTCCTTGATAAGTATAAACCATACCTATATTATTGTATGATGTGGCTACATCCGGATGGGATTTGCCAAATAAGTTAATTTTGACTTTTAGAGCTTTGTCATAATATTCCTGTGCTCTGCCATAGTCGCCTTGTTTGGTGTAAACCATACCGATATTGTTGTATGATGTGGCTACATTCGGATGACTTTCGCCAAAGAGTTCTATCCAGATTTTAAGGGCTTTATTATAATATCCATATGCTCTGTCATAACCTCCCCGTTTGGTGTAAACCATACCGATATTGTTGTATGATGCGGCTACATTCGGATGACTTTCGCCAAAGAGTTCTATCTGAATTCTGAGACTTCTGCAAAGATATTCCAGAGCATGGTCATAGTCGCCTTGTTTTATATACACCATACCGACATTATTGAGTGATGTAGCCACATCCGGATGGGACTCACCAAATAGTTCAGTCTGGATTTTGAGGGCTCTATCATAATATTCCTGTGCTCTGCCATACTCTCCCAGAATATCGTAAATACCTCCAATGTTGTTGAATGACTTGGCTACTGCCGGATGACTTTCGCCAAAGAGTTCAGTACGGATCATGAGGCTCCTATCAAGATATTTCAGAGCCGCGTCATAGTCACCTCGTTTGGTGTAAACCATACCGATATTGTTGAGCGATGTGGCTACATCCGGATGTCTTTCGCCCAATAGTTCCGTCTGGATTTTGAGGGCTCTGATATAATATCCATGAGCTCTGTCATAGTCGCCTCGTTTGGTGTAAATTATACCGATATTGTTAAGTGATGCAGCTACATCCGGATGACTTTCGCCCAATAGTTCTGTCTGGATTTTGAGAGCCTTATTATAATAACACTGAGCTCTGCCATAGTCGCTTTGCTTTGCGTAAACCATACCGATATTGTTGAGCGATGTTGCTATGTCCGGATGATTTTCTCCATATTTCTCTTCATTTATTCTTAATACTCTCTGAAATAACGCCATCGCCATATCATAATCAGCCACATATTCACTTATGAATGACCCTGCTTCATTCTGCCACTCAATATTCGTCGTGTCCAGTTCCGCTCGCATGGTTATATAGTAAGCCGCGGAGTCTGTCTCAAATCGGGAGAGGGCAATGCTGTATTTGCTGTACAGCAAATCTCCCAGCCTTTTGTTGCTGTCTTCGATGTATGTCATCTCGCGAGAGACCTGTTCCATAATTGCTTCTCCGATTTTCTGTTTTTTTCGGACATTAGCCATCACTTCATGACTTTCCTTGACCAGCCGGTCAAGCGGGCCAACAGTGGAAATGAGAGAATCTGCCTGCTCCAGGCTGCCGTTTTCTATGGCCACATTAATAGCTGCATTCAGTGAATCTATTGTTGCATAGTCGGCAGATGCATACCGTTCGGCCATGTCACTGATCAGGGACTCGTATTTCTCAAAGCCAGACTGGAGTTCCCGCAGTTGTTGTCTGTAATTTTCTTCTGATAGAGTTTTGTCCTGCAGTTGCTGTTCAAGGGAAGCCATCTTCTTTGCATATTCTTTCTCCGCGCGGGAGTAGGCATTGCTTGTAATTCTGATTATGTCCTCCTGCTTGGCTCTGGAGTCGAGCATTACAATCTCTATCGGAACTTCAGGCGAATAAGTAAATGCCTTGCCTATGGTAGCATTGTCGGCAAGTTCATATCCCGCTTTACGGACAGAGCTGATATAAAATGCACTGCCGATACGGATATCCGGCAGAGTCATCTCAAAAGAACCGTCACCACTACTGAGTACGGTGTTGTGTCCGCCTCTCTGCCGTATGCTGACATCGGAAAGGTAGACGATTTCCCTGTCGGGTCGCAGGGCAGTCCTGACGATGCCTTTCTGTACCGGATTCTGTGCATGCAGGCTTATAAAGCTGATAACTAAGATTATGGCTGTAAAAGATTTTCTGGTATCCATAGGTCTGATTCCTCTTCCATAGAGTCAAAATCCCGGATTTGAGTCCGTATTTTCAAAAATAGAAAATTTCATCCAGATTTCAATATATAATCAAATTCGGTTCAATGCGATGGAAACATAAGTTCCGGCAAACTGGCACTAGTCGCAGAAGGCAATCCCATGTCCAGCAGAGCGCCCGGTGGAAGCACAAAATGCTGTCCATCGGGCACGGTTTTGCTGATTTTTCACGCCCGATGGTATTTTCAAAATGCCAACGGCCACACTTTTGCGGGAAAATCACGGCCGTTGGACGCCATTTCATGTATCCACCGGCCGCGTTGACGATTTCAAGGTATTTCATGAATGTCCTGCCGTAGCCATGTCATATCCTGCGGCACTCCGGGCAGATTCCTTTTATGATATAGTTGACTGAACTGGCTTTGAATCCTTCGGGAAGGTCGACAAGAGGGGCGGAAATGTCCTTGAGACAGAATGTCCTGTGGCATTTTTCACAATAGAAGTGAGTGTGCATGTCTGCAATGGTGCAGTTGTCGCGTCCCCCGCAGACTTCATATTTGACAGAACCGGAGCCGTCGTCTATTGAATGTACTATATGATGTTTCTCAAAGACTTCCAGGGTCCGGAATATGCTTGACTTGTCCACGGTGTCCAGTTCTGTCTCCAGATCCGAAAGCGACATCGGATACGACGAATCAATCAGGGCCTCCAGCACGAGAATCCTTATTGAGGTGACCCTGACTCCCTTCCTTTCCAGTATTTCTATTGATTTTGACATTTCCTACAAAAATACAAAATAATATTCAAATTGCATAAGAGACCCGGATAAAGAGGGGATAAATGCAAATTATGCATATATTTGCAGGTTGGAACAATTTTCTTTTTATGAAAGGATCGCAATTTCTGAAGGACACATACGCCAATGTAGGCAAAGGTTCGCAATACTTCGTCGTTAAAATCAAGAAACTTGACTGGCGGCACTGGACGGCCATCGGCATTGTCGCCGCTGCCGTTGCCGGGGCAATAATATGGCTCACGAGGCCTGCCCCCGCAGAAGAAGTCATCCCGGTTGTCAGCACCGAGACCGTAACGACAGAAGATGTGGAGATATACGGGGAATACCCCGGAAGCGTGACGGCGCAGCAGTTTGTTGAAGTCCGCGCAAGAGTGGAAGGCTATCTGGAGCAGATGCTTTTCGAGGAAGGAACATATGTCAAGAAAAACCAGGTGCTCTTCATCATTGACCCGCGCCAGTACAAGGCTACGGTCGACAGGGCAAAGGCCATGCTTGAAAAAGCCAAGGCCATGGAACTCAAGGCAGAAAGAGACCTTGAACGCATACGGCCGCTGTTTGACCAGAAGGCCGCCAGCCAGCTGGACCTCGACAATGCCATCGCCTCATACGAAAGCGCCAAGGCTGAAGTCCTCATGAGCGAGGCTGACCTCAAGCAGGATGAACTGGCGCTGAGCTATACCACGGTACGCTCACCTATCAGCGGCTACATAAGCGAGAGACACGCCGACATCGGGACTCTTGTGGGTCCCGGAGGACAGTCCCTGCTCGCCACAATCGTCAAGAGCGACACTGTCACGGTGGAATTCAAGATGACCGACCTCGACTATCAGATAAGCAAGGCGAGGAATGTGAACATCGGGCAGAAGGACTCACTCAGGAAATGGGACCCGTATGTCACCATCACCCTTGCGGACAAATCCGTGTACAAATACCGCGGGCTCGTGGACTTTGCCGACCCTCAGGTGGATTCGCGGTCAGGGACATTCTCGGTACACGCCGACATCCCGAATCCGGACAGGGAACTGCTCCCGGGGCAGTTCACCAATGTGACACTTCTGCTTGATGTGCGGGAGGATGCGGTCGTAGTCCCTACAAAGGCTGTTGAAATAGAAAAGGACGGCTCTTATATATTCGTGCTCAGAAATGACAATGTCGTGGAAAGAAGATTCATCGAGCTCGGCCCCGAGACAGGCAACAATGTCGTGGTGGAAAGGGGACTGCTCCCGGGAGAACAGATTGTGACAGAAGGCTTCCACAAGCTCCAGCACGGAATGAAGGCCAGAAGGGCAGACCAGCTTCATGTGCCGATTGACTGACTTTCAGGCGCCGATTGATTAACTAAAGGACAGAAAATGAAATCAGACTTCTTCATAGACAGGCCCGTCTTCTCGATAGTCATATCGATTATCATCGTGCTTGTCGGATTCATAGGCCTCATGCTCCTGCCTGTGGACCAGTATCCGCAGATTGTTCCTCCTGTAGTGAAAATCTCGGCTTCCTATCCGGGAGCGAGCGCACAGACAGTCGCACAGGCGGTGGCGACTCCTATTGAACAGGAGCTGAACGGCACGCCGGGCATGCTCTACATGGAATCCACCAACACCAATTCGGGAAGCTTCTCGGCCACCCTGACATTTGACATCTCAAGTGACCCTGACCTTGCGGCTGTCGAAGTGCAGAACAGGGTCAAGCTGGCGGAATCCAGGCTTCCGGCAGAAGTGGTGCAGAACGGCATCTCGGTGGAAAAGGAGGCAGCAAGCCGCCTCATGACCATCACCGTGCTTTCGGACGACCCGAAATTCGATGAAATATACCTGAGCAACTACACCACGCTCAATGTGCTTGACATGCTCCGCCGTGTGCCGGGAGTAGGACGAGTGTCCAATGTAGGAAGCCGTTACTACGGAATGCAGATATGGGTGCAGCCGGACAAGCTGGCAAGCCTCGGCCTTACCGTCGACGACCTCACAAGCGCGATAAAGGACCAGAACCGGGAGTCTGCGGCCGGAGTGCTCGGACAGCAGCCAATCAGCGATGTGGATGTGACTATCCCGATTACAGCCACCGGAAGGCTTTCTTCAGTAAGCCAGTTCGAGAACATTGTGGTCAGGACAGGTGACGACGGGGCCATCATCAGGATAAAGGATGTGGCAAGGGTATCACTTGAAGCCCAGTCCTACAACACCGAGAGCGGCATCAACGGAGGAAATGCGGCCGTAATGTATGTGTACACTCTTCCGGGGGCAAATGCGATGCAGGTCGCCGAAGACGTCAAGGCCACCATGGAGGAAATCAGCAAGAATTTCCCGGACGGCATCACATACGACATCCCGTTCGACATGACCACCTACATTTCGGAATCAATCCACCATGTGTACAAGACCCTCTTCGAGGCTCTTTTCCTGGTGATTCTCGTGGTCTTCCTCTCTCTCCAGAGCTGGAGGGCGACAATAATTCCCGCCATAGCGGTGCCGATATCCCTTATCGGAACCTTCGGCATCATGCTCGTGTTCGGTTTTTCCCTCAACATGATGACCCTGCTGGGACTGATACTTGCCATCGGTATTGTGGTGGACGATGCCATCGTGGTGGTCGAGAATGTGGACAGAATCATGGCAGAAGAGAATCTGCCGCCTTATGAAGCCACGAAGAAAGCCATGAGCGGCATCGGAAGTGCCCTCATCGCCATGTCACTCGTGCTCTGTGCAGTATTCATTCCGGTGAGCTTCCTCTCAGGTATCACGGGACAGCTGTTCCGGCAGTTTACCATCACCATCGCGGTATCCGTCATCATCTCCACGATAGTCGCCCTGACGCTGAGCCCTGTCATGTGCTCCAGACTGCTCAAGCCGCATGACGCGAATGCCAGGAAAAATTTCCTTTTCCGCAAGATCAACCAGGGATTCGATGCCGGCAATTCGTTTTATGCCAAAGTCATACATGCCAGCCTGAGGCACTCCCCGAGAATGTTTGTCCTCTTCGGGGTGACTGTGGTATGCATCTGGGCATTTTCACAGCTTGTGCCCAAGAGTTTCATGCCTCAGGAAGACCAGGGCTATTTCACCGTGGAGCTTGAGCTTCCCGTAGGCGCGACTCTCGAAAGGACAAGGGAAGTCACCGACCGTGCCATGGATTTCCTGCTCAGGCAGCATGACATAGAATATGTGCTGAATGTGACGGGCTCAAGCCCGAGAATCGGCACGAGCCAGTCCAACAGCACCCTGACTGTCATAATGAAGCCATGGAACGAGCGCGAAGAGACCGACATCAACAAGATGATGCAGATGGTTCGGGACACCCTTTCCCTGTATCCTGAAAGCAAGGTCTATATCAGCAGTCCTGCAGTAATCCCGGGACTCGGCACTTCAGGAGGTTTCTCCATGGTGCTTGAAGCCCGCGGCGACGCCACATATGACGACCTTCAGGCTGCGGCGGACACCCTTCTTTTCTACGCTTCCCAAAGGAAAGAACTCACCGGACTTGCCTCCGGAATCCAGAAAAATATCCCGCAGCTCTATTTTGACGCCGACAGGGACAAGATACAGCTTCTGGAAGTTCCCCTGTCCGATGTATTCTCCACATTGAAAGCCTTCACCGGCTCAATATATGTGAATGACTTCAACATGTACAACCGTGTCTACAGGGTATACCTCCAGGCAGATGCCCCGTACAGGGCACACAAGGACAACCTCAACCTGTTCTTCGTCAAGAGCGACAGCGGAGCCATGATTCCGGTGACGGCCCTCGGCAACACCCAGTACACCACAGGCCCCGGCACCATCAAGAGATTCAACATGTACTACTCGGCCACAATCACCGGAGAGGCCGGACATGGAGTCAGCTCCGGGCAGGCGATGGACATCCTGGAGGAAATCGCAGATGAACACCTGCCGTCCAACATTGACATAGAATGGAGCGGACTTTCATTCCAGGAGAAGAAAGAAGGTGGCCAGACAGGACTTGTGCTCGGACTTGCGCTTCTGTTCGTATTCCTCGTGCTCGCCGCCCAGTATGAGAGCTGGTCAGTGCCGATTGCAGTAATCCTCTCCCTGCCGATTGCCATTGCCGGAGCATATCTCGGCATCTGGATTGTCGGCCTGGAAAGCAATGTGTATTTCCAGATCGGACTTGTGATGCTTGTGGGACTTGTGGCGAAAAATGCCATCCTCATCGTAGAATTCGCCAAAGAAGAGGTAGAAAAAGGGAAACCGATAGAAGAGGCTGCCGTCACGGCCGCACACCTCAGGTTCAGGCCTATCGTGATGACATCCCTCGCCTTCATCCTCGGCATGCTTCCTCTCGTATTCGCCACTGGGCCTGGAAGCGCCAGCCGCCAGAACATCGGTACCGGAGTATTCTTCGGAATGATTGTGGCCATAACGCTTGGCATCACATTCGTGCCGTTCTTCTTCGTATGGATATATAAACTCAAGAACAAGATGTCCGGAAAATCCAAAGTCACAGGGTCCGGGGCAGCCGTCATAGCTGCCGTCATCATAGCAGGCTCCTCGGCAGCCTCATGCTCGCCGGCAAAACATTGTGCCGAGCCTGAACTCAATCTGCCGGAACAGTATATGGCGGCATCCCCTGCAGCAGACTCGCTGACATTGGCAGATGTGAAATGGTGGGAACTGTATGCCGACACCACCCTCCAGAATTTCATAAAGCAGGCCCTCGAGTACAACAAGGACATGCTGATTGCAGCTGAACGGATCCGGGAACTTGAATGCAGGTACAGAATCCAGAGGTCAGAACTCTGGCCGTCCATTTCCGCCAAGGCATATGCCAACAATGAATACAACAATTACGGCGGTAATGAGGCAAATCCGAATGATCCCGAGCTCGGTCCGAAAATCGCCCTGCGATGGGAAATCGACATCTGGGGACACCTCAGGTGGGCCAGCAGGGAAAAGATGGCCGAATATCTGGCAAGCATAGAGGCGCAGAGGGCTCTGCAGATGACCCTTGTCTCTGAAGTAGCCAAGACATATTTCGAACTTCTTTCCCTCGACAACGAACTAGAAATTGTCAGACGCACACTGGAGACACGCCAGGAAGGAGTCAAGCAGGCCAAACTCCGCGCTGACGGAGGCCTGACATCAGAAATCCCGCACCAGCAGGCCCTTGTGGAACTGGCCACCACAGCGTCCCTTGTCCCTGACCTTGAAAGGAAAGTTGCCGTCAAGGAAAGCGAACTGGCATTTCTGACAGGCACCTATCCGCACGAAATGAAGAGGCCGAGGCAGGTGCTGGAACTGTCATACAGGGACATTTTGCCGACCGGCATCCCGTCACAGCTTCTGGAGCGCCGTCCGGACCTCATGGAATCATGGCAAAGGCTCAGGGCAGCCGAGGCCGCAGTAGGAGTGGCGCAGGCAGAGCGGTTTCCGACTTTCGTCATCGACCTTTCCGGAGGCCTTGAAAGCAATTCATTCCTCGATGTGCTGAAGTCCCCGTTCTATTACGCCGCTGCAGGGATTGCATCACCGATTTTTGAATTCGGCAAGCGCAAGGCAGCATTCAGGGCGGCAATTTCCGAATACAATCAGGCCAAGCTTGAATATGAAAAGAATGTGATGCAGGCCGTCAAGGAAGTCTATGATGCCGTAGTCACATTCAATTCCGCACGGGAGAACACCAACCTGAAGTTCGACCTTCAGGAAGCGTCCCGCAAATATGTATCTCTGGCCAGCTCACAATATATCAACGGAATCCTGAACTATCTCGATGTGCTGGACGCCCAGAGAAGCTATTTTGACGCCCAGGTCGAACTCAGCAACGCAATTGCCAACGAGTACATAGCGCTGACGGAACTCTATAAAGCACTTGGAGGCGGATGGTAAACCACCCGCCCCCAAGATTTTTCATTTCTTATTTTCTGCCGTGGACACCAGACAGAGCTCATCCATCTGCACCTGGTCTATGTATGACGGAGAATCTATCATCACATCGCGGCCCTGATTGTTCTTCGGGAAGGCGATGAAGTCGCGGATAGTCTCCTGTCCCCCGAAGAGGGCGCACATGCGGTCGAAGCCGAATGCAAGTCCTCCGTGAGGCGGAGCCCCGAACTTGAAGGCGTTGATGATGAAGCCGAACTTATACTGGGCATCCTCATCTGAGAATCCGAGCACCTCGAACATCCTCTGCTGAACCTTGGCATCATGTATCCTGATGGACCCTCCGCCAAGCTCAGTGCCGTTCAGCACGAAATCATACGCATTGGCACAGACTTTCTCCAGGTCTTCCTTCTTGTCACTGTAGAACAGGTCAAGCTGCTCCGGCTTCGGAGCCGTGAACGGATGATGCATTGCATAGAAGCGGCTTGTCTCGTCGTCCCACTCAAGGAGAGGGAAGTCCACCACCCAAAGCGGGGCGAAGACATGAGGGTCACGCAGGCCGAGCCTGCCTCCCATTTCGATGCGGAGCACTCCGAGCATGGTCTGAGTCTTGCGCTTCGGCCCGCAGAGCACAAGCACGAGGTCTCCGGCCGTTGCTCCGGCCTTTTCCGCCACAGCCTTGAGTTCCTCCGGAGTATAGAATTTGTCCACAGAAGACTTTATGCTGCCGTCAGTATTGACTTTTATATATACAAGACCCTTGGCTCCCACCTGCGGTCTCTTCACCCACTCCGTCAGCTCGTCAAGCTGCTTCCTCGTATATGAAGCAAGGCCTTCGACGGCGATTGCCCCGACATATTCCACGGAATCGAACACAGAGAAACCGTGGCCCTGGACATCGGAAGTGATTTCATGGATTGTCATCCCGTATCTGATGTCAGGCTTGTCGGACCCGTACCTGTCCATTGCGTCGAACCAGCTCATGCGGGGTATAGGATTCGGGATGTCGACATTGAGCACATTCTTGAACAGGGTGCGCATCATCCCCTCAAAAGTATTGAGCACATCGTCCCTCTCCACGAAAGACATCTCACAGTCTATCTGCGTGAACTCCGGCTGACGGTCTGCCCTCAGGTCCTCATCCCTGAAGCAGCGGACAATCTGGAAATATCTGTCATACCCGGCCACCATCAGCAGCTGCTTGAATGTCTGCGGCGACTGCGGCAGGGCATAGAACTGTCCGGGATTCATCCTTGAAGGAACGACAAAGTCGCGGGCACCTTCCGGAGTGGACTTGATGAGATACGGAGTCTCTATTTCCATGAACCCGAGTCCGTCAAGATAGTTGCGGACTTCATGGGCGAGCCTGTGACGCAGTTCCAGAGCCTTCCGGAGAGGATTTCTCCTGAGGTCAAGATACCTGTACTTCGCCCTGAGCTCCTCGCCTCCGTCACTCTCGTCCTCGATGGTAAAAGGCGGAGTCTGGGCCTTGTTCAGTACATTCAGTCCGGAAAGTCTGATTTCAATGTCTCCCGTCGGCATCTTGGCATTCTTGCTCTGACGCTCGATGACTTCCCCCGTGGCCTGTATGACATATTCGCGGCCGAGGGAATTGGCTGCGGACTGAAGTTCTTCGGCAGCTGTGCTGTCCACGGCAAACTGTGTGATACCGTATCTGTCGCGCAGATCGATGAAAGTCATTCCGCCGAGTTTCCTCGTCCTCTGCACCCATCCGGCAAGAGTCACTGTCTTCCCGACATCAGAAATGCGGAGTTCCCCGCAAGTATGAGTTCTGTACATATCTGTAAATATTATTTCCAAACAACCTGCAAAAATACAAAATTATTCAGAAGGCCGGCGCGAAGATTCCAGAAATCAACAGGTCTTCTTATCTTTGCACATCTGTGAATGAAAAGACGACAATATGGAAGTAAGGGCAAAAAAATCCTTGGGTCAGCATTTTCTCACTGACCTGTCCGTCGCACGGCAGATTGCCGATGCTCTGATTGTCCCGGACAAGACTGCCGAAGACGGCTGTCAGGCAGTTCCCGGCAGGACAGATGTCCTTGAAGTCGGCCCGGGAATGGGGGTGCTGACACAATATCTGCTGCAGAGGCCTGAGCTGAACCTGAAGATGGTAGAGATAGACCGGGAATCGGTGGACTACCTCCTCGTGAATTTCCCGCAGGTGAACGGAAGCCTGATAGAGGCGGATTTCCTGAAGCTCAGGCTTGAGAATTTCTTCAGCGGAGACTTCTGCGTCATAGGCAATTTCCCCTACAACATCTCTTCGCAGATATTCTTCAAGATACTCGACTACAAGGATTCAGTGCCGCAGGTGGTGTGCATGATACAGAAGGAAGTGGCCGAGAGGATAGCGGAAAAGCCGGGGACAAAGACATACGGCATACTCTCTGTCCTGCTTCAGGCCTGGTATGACATTGAATATCTGTTCACTGTCGGAGAGGGTGCATTCAACCCGCCTCCAAAGGTAAAGTCAGCCGTCATCAGGCTCACCCGCAACAGCCGGACAAGCCTCGGATGCGACGAAAGTCTGTTCAAGACCGTCGTAAAGACATCTTTCAACCAGAGGCGCAAGACGCTCCGCAACTCGCTCAAGCCGCTCATCATGGACAAGGCGGCAAAGGAAGGATGGACAGAGGGACAGGCGGAAGCATTTGTCTCAGACCCTGTCTTCAGCCTGCGCCCGGAAAGGTTAGGCGTCGGGGATTTCATCGCCCTCACCCTGAAATTCAGTCAGACCCTGTCGTGACGGAGGCTCAGCAACGCCACGGCAAGCACTACTGCCGCAAACCCGGCAAAGATATATACAAAATGCTGCTGCACAAACTGCCTGATGTCAGGAACAAGATAATATACAGCAAGCACTGCGCCCAGAAGCACAGCCGTGACAGCCGCTGCCGATACTGCCTTGAGCCTGTTGCGGCGCTTGATTCTGCGGGCTGTTGCAGCTATCAGATCCATGGCCGTCCGTATCTCCGCCTCCGACTTTCCCGCCAGTGAAGCCGGCACCGGAAGAAGCTCTATCTGCCTGACGAGCTCCGCCATGAACTTGTCCCCTCCCTTTATCTCCGGCATGTTCTCCCTGATGAACTGCCTTATTTCCTTATCTGTCGACATATTCTGCATTTTTTATGACCTGCTGACCAGAGTCATACATTTTCCATCCTGACCAAAAAATTCTTCAGATGCGCCCGGGCCCTGGAAAGATGAGAGCGGACCGTACCGGACGGCATCCCTGTAATAGCTTCTATCTCCTTGATAGACTTTTCCTCCATATAGAAAAGAAGAATGACAGCCTGCTCTTTTTCAGGAAGGTCTCCGATGGCCCTGTAAAGTTCCTGATATTCGAATCCGCGCACGGACCGGCCGTCATCTGCAGCCAATTTCTCGTGCTGCGGACCGAGCGGCTCCCCTTCCGTCTTCACGCTTGCCGCCCGATTGTCATAAAAGCAATTATAGGCAATCCTGAACAGCCATGTCGAAAACTTTGCCCTGCCCTCGAATTTCCCGAAGGACATATAGGCTTTCAGAAGCGCCTCCTGCGCTATGTCATCGGCCCGGAACGCATCACCCCTGCACAGCACGCACAGGAACCTCCGCAAAGATTCCTGCTCGCGCGACACCATCTCTATGAATTGCGCCTTGTCCACTACTACCGCAGAGCCTTATTTTCTTCCGCCTTGATTTCTGCTTCCATCCATTTCCTGCCGACAAAGAACGACACAAAGAAACCTATGCCGAGGGCAAGAAGGATACATGCAATGATGAAAAGATAAGTCTTGTCCGGAATAACCATGGCACAGGCAACCAGCCCCGCCCCCATAATGACAAGAATGATTCCCGTCTGAAGTCTGCCGAGAAGATTCATTTTCAGGCTTCTCTTGGACCTGTCACTTCTCTTGGACCTGTCATCCGAAGCGAACATCTCAGGGTCAATATCCTGTCCGTTCTCAATCGCCTTGAGAAGAACTTCCGCCTTCCTGTCGACAATATGATTCCTGGACCTGAACACAAGCCACACTACCATTACGGGCAATACGACGCATACCCCGATTGGGACAATGATTTCTACCATAGCAAAATTATTTTATATTGTTTGCAGGTTAGACCTGCCAAGGTGACAAAATGTTGCAGCAGAAATAAAATTCTGTTGCCGGTTTTAATATTCATTTAACAAAAATAACGAATTTTGCAGATTGTAAGCCTGAATTCAGATTCGTTACATTTTTCAAAAATATTTTTGCGCCTGAGTTTGCAGACATTTTGTATTGTATGAAGACTATTGACTTATTCATGAAGCCGGCGGCGGCTCTGCTTTCCATATTCATAATGATTGCGGCGGCATCTTTCCGGACATCCGCAGCAGAGAAAGCATCGCCCTCCCCTTCCGGAGAATCCGGCAGTTTCCGGAATTTCCAGAGCTTCGTGACAGACTCCATCGACGGAGGACGCACCGACATCATGGAGAGACTGCTCAACCTCCCGAACATCGAGGTCGGCAAGGGCGTGACATTCCGCCCGAAGAACAATTCATATGAAATGACCCTGCGCTTCCGGATGCAGAACATGGTCGGGCTCTCATTCAACAGGCACATGGGGCTCACTTCAACCGACGCCCAGGTCAAGAGACTCAGGCTCAGGTTCGACGGATACATATTCTCCCCGAAGATTGTATATTCCATCCAGCTCGGTTTCAGCAGCTATGACACTGAAATGATTCCGAACGGCAACATGAACCTCATCCGCGACGCCATCGTCTATTATGTCCCGAGTCCGAAATGGAACATCGGCTTTGGCCAGACCAAAATCAAGGCCAACAGGGCAAGGGTCAATTCCTCCAGCGCCCTCCAGTTCATCGACAGGAGCATCGTGAACAGCGAGTTCGGCGGGGACAGGGACTTCGGATTCTTCGGCGAGTACAACTACGGGGACTTCGACTCCTTCGCCCTGTCGGCAAAAGGGTCCGTGACCCTCGGAGAAGGGCGCAACTTCAACTCTTCGGATGTCTCCGGTTTCGCTTATACCGGGCGCCTTGAACTCTATCCATGCGGCCGGTTCCACTCCAACGGAGAACTGCTTGAAGGAGATGTGGCAGGAGAAGACAATGTCAAGATAATGCTTGCAGGGGCATACACATTCAACAACAATGCGCTCAGGACGCAGGGGATGAAAGGGGCCCTTTTCAGCGACCCGAGGAACATCGGCTCGTACTATGTCGACTTCATTCTCAAGTACAGGGGCTTCGCCTTCGTGACTGATTTCATGGGAAGGCACTGCCCGAGCCCGATTGTCAGCGACCCTGCGGCCGGAAACGGCTCCCCGGCATTCATCTACACCGGCTCTGGACTCAATGTGCAGACCAGCTACCTCTTCGACAAGAAATGGGAAGTCGCCCTGCGCAATTCCACAATGCTCCCTGATGCCGCAGTACAGACTTTCCTGGGATATGCAAGCTGGAACCAGAGCACAATCGGCGTGACGCGCTACCTCATCGGCCACAGCCTCAAGATTCAGATGGACCTGTCCTACAACTACCGCAACAAAGCCGTCACTCCTGACTATGACCGGTGGATGCTCCGCTTCCAGGTAGAGCTCGGGCTATAGGCTCAGGCCTATATTACAAAAGAGAGGGAACGGCCTTTCCGGGTGTTCCCTCTCTCTTTTGCCGCCGACATACACGGCGGATCTGCTGCATACGCGCCTATTCGTCCTTGTCCTGCTCCATGTATGCCTTCAGAAGCTTCTCCTGCACATCGCCCGGTACCGGCTGATAGTCGGCGAACTGCATTGTGAAGGTGGCGCTTCCTGAAGTAAGGGAGCTCAGGGAAGTAGAATATTTATAGAGTTCGGCAAGCGGAACCCTTGCCTTGATGACATCGAATCCCTTTTCGCTGCCCATGCCTTCAATCAGGGCCCTGCGGTTCTGGAGGTCGGACATGCAGGACCCCATATATTCAGAAGGAGTCATGACTTCAAGGCTGTAGATAGGCTCCATAATCTTCGGCCCGGCATTGCGGAAAGCCTCCTTGAAGGCATTCCGGGCGGCAAGCACGAATGAAATTTCGTTGGAGTCCACCGGATGCATCTTTCCGTCGTAGACATAGACCCTGATGTCCCTTGCAAGGGACCCGGTAAGAGGGCCTTCGCTCATCTTGTCCATGATGCCCTTGAGGATGGCAGGCATGAAGCGGGCATCGATGGCCCCGCCCACGATACAGTTGTAGAATTCAAGCTTTCCTCCCCACTCAAGGTCAAATGACTCCTTGCTCTTGATGTTCAGCACCATCTCCTTGCCGTCGATGCGGAAACGGTTGGTGGCTTCGACGCCCTCGACGATAGGGCAGACAAGAAGATGCACCTCTCCGAACTGGCCCGCACCGCCCGACTGCTTCTTGTGGCGGTAATTTGCCGTGGCCACCTTGGTGATGGTCTCGCGATAGGAAATCTTCGGAGGGAAAAGCTCTATCTCTATCTTGTTCTCGTTCTTGAGCCGGGTACGGACGATATTGATATGCTGTTCTCCCTGCCCATACAATATGGTCTGCTTCAGTTCCTTTGAATATTCAACAATAATTGTCGGGTCCTCGGCGGACATTTTTGCAAGGGCCTCGCCCATCTTCTCTTCATCCTTCTGCTCCTTGGCCTTCACTGCCGTGCGGAACTTTGAGGCCGGGAACACGATGTGCTCATACTCAATCTCGGTGCCGGGATGCGAAAGAGTGACATTGGTCTTGGCATTGCGCAGCTTCACGGTACAGCCTATGTCACCGGCATAGAGGTCCGTCACCTTCTCTTTCTTCTTTCCGGCCACAGCATATATCGTAGAGATTCTTTCCTTGTCGCCGGTTGCAGGATTCTCAAGGTCCTGGCCTTCGGTAAGCTCTCCAGACATCACCTTGAAATATGCGACTTCTCCCAGATGGGACTCCACCGCCGTCTTATAGATGAACAGAGATGTCGGCGCATCCTGCTTGCATTCAATTTCTTTTCCGTCCACGGTCCGGGCCGTTCTTTCTGCCGGAGACGGCGCTGTCCTGATGGTGAATTCCATCAGTCTCTTGACTCCGATGTCCTTCTTGGCTGAAAGACAGAAGACAGGCATCACTTCTCCGGAACGGAGACCGAGGCCGAGACCCTTGCGGATTTCATCTTCAGACAGTTCTCCCGTATCAAAGAACTTCTCCATCAGAGTGTCGTCATATTCGGCAGCCCTCTCGATGAGGGCGGCACGCAGTTCATCCGCCTCATCCTTATATTCAGCAGGTATCTCCAGGTCTTCCCTTGTGCCGTTGTCATCCTTGAAATGATAGTATTTCATCTTCAGGACATCTATGAATCCGTCGAAGCCGGTGCCCGGGTTGGCAGGGAACTGGACAACAGCCGGCTTGCTTCCGAACGCTTCCTTCATCGTCTCAAGCATGTTCTCCCAGGATGCCTTCTCTCCGTCAAGCTGATTGACGGCCACTATGAGCGGCACATTGTACTGTTCCGCATATCTTGCGAAAATCTCCGTGCCGACCTCAACGCCCTGCTGGGCATTCATCACAAGGATACCTGTATCGCACACCTTGAATGCGGAAACGGCCCCGCCCACAAAATCATCGGAGCCCGGAGTATCTATTATATTGAATTTGGTATCCATGAATTCCGCATAGAGCGGGGTCGAATATATGGACCTCTGGTTGGTCTGTTCTATCTCAGAATTGTCCGAAACCGTATTGCCGGCCTCCACAGTCCCTCGCCTGTCGATGACCTTGCCTTCAAATAGCATGGCTTCAGATAATGTGGTCTTGCCTGACTTGCTGCTGCCAAGAAGAACCACATTGCGGATGTTTTGTGTTGAATAAGCTTTCATTTTACTTATTTATTATGGGTTAATTTTCAAAATTGCGCATCAAAACGGCGCATCCTTGCAAATTTAATGAAATAAAACAGCAAAGTCAACACAGTTTTATAACAAAATTCCGTATTTTTTCAAAAAACGTAAAGATGCCGCACCCCTGTATGCTTTCAGAATATCAGAGCCGCTGCATCCCGTCTCCGACATAAGATACATGTCAAAATCAGCCCGGCTGACTCCAATCCACCGGCAGATGGAATCGAACGTAAGCCCCGGATCCATATACACCCGCTCCTCTTCCAGAAGCTCGGCAAAAATGTCATAATACTCTTCCATGGCGACTCTTTTTATTGTCTTTCCGTCAGCAAATGTTGCCTTTGTGTCAACAAAAATGGCAGTACATCATCACAAGTGCAACAAACGCTTGCCATTTTTTCTCTTTTCAACATGAGATTTTTCTCTTTTTTATTCTTTTTTCTCTTTTTTGGCAAGAATTTGTTTTCAATGACAATCTTTTGTTGCCATACAAAGTGCAGCCGTTGGCATAAATTTGTCATGTGACCAACAAGAAAACCGGAAATGGACAAGAACTCTGTTAAAGAAAATCTGCTCAAGATGCGCAGCAGGCTCGGACTGTCACAGGAAGCCATGGCTGAAAAACTGGGCATTTCAAGGACAGCATACAGAAACATTGAAACAGGCAAGACAAAACTGATAAGCAACCACGCCGACAAAATAGCCTCCATCCTCGGCATCACCACGGAAGAACTGCTTCTCGGGCACAGCACGGAGGAAAGGCCCGCAGCATCAGCCGAGGACATCAGGGAAAAATATGAAAGCCGGATACGGGATATCGAGACCGGACACTCCGAAGAAGTGACCGCCCTTGCCGCACAGATAAAGGTCCTGACAGAATTCATTGAGACTCTGAAAGAAACCATCCGAACCAAAGATGAAATCATAGCCATGCTCCGCAAGTCGGCCGCAGCTGCTTCCAAGAAATAATCTCTGCCGTCAGACAAATTAATGTTAATTTTGCAGAGACGACAAAAGCTGCAGGAAATGAATTCTTCGGAAAGAAAACTTGAACTATGCCTGAATCCCGACACACTCGAGGCAGGATGCGACGAAGCCGGCCGCGGGCCTCTCGCCGGACCGGTATTCGCGGCAGCAGTGATACTTCCCCCCGGATTCCGGCACCCTCTTCTGGACGATTCAAAAAAAATGTCGGCGAGAGACAGGGAAATTGTACGGGAAGTGATAACGGAAGCTGCAGTCAGCTATGCCGTGGAAGCCGTCTCGGCAGAAGAAATAGACAGGATAAATATTCTGAATGCTTCGATTGCAGGCATGTGGAGAGCCGTATATAACCTGTCGGTCAGGCCGCAGGCAATTTCCGTGGACGGAAACAGATTCCGAAGATACAGCCTGGTTCCCGAAGCCGGGGAGCTTTCTCCTGCTTCTCTCCTGGACATGGACAAGGCCCGGGAAACAGACGGAAAGTCCCCATGGTCCTCCACGGAAGGAAAGCACACGACTGCAGGAAGGGCAGAGGACATACCGTTCAGCTGCATAATAAAGGGCGACGGAAAATACATGAACATCGCCGCCGCATCCGTCCTGGCCAAGACTTCAAGGGACAGATACATGAAACGGCTGGCTGAAGAATATCCCGAGTACGGCTGGGACAGAAACATGGGATATCCCACCAGGGAACACATTGAAGCCATCCGCAGATACGGGCTCACTCCGCATCACAGAAAAAGTTTCCGGATCAGGGAACTCGAGCCTGCATTGTTCTGACAGTCCGCGGCATATCATTGCGCCCCGGCAATGAAATTTGAACAAGTTCAATTTGCATTGCGCCCGGCTTCTGCGTATATTTGCCAACTGTATTTATGAACCGGATATTTTTAATTCAATCATAATAATTCAATAAGGAAACAAGGACATGAAAAAATTTCTTTGCGCCATTGCTGCGCTGGCGGTATTCTCGGCCGGCATGAGGGCAGACGAGGGAATGTGGATGCTGCCTCTGCTGAAGAAAATGAACATAGAAACAATGCAGGAGACGGGATGCCGCCTGTCTGCTGAAGACATCTGGGACATCAACAACTCGTCCCTCAAGGATGCAATCGTGCAGTTCGGAGGAGGATGCACCGGAGAAATAATTTCCGACGAAGGGCTGCTGGTGACAAACCACCATTGCGGCTACTCAAGCATCCAGAAGCTCAGCTCGGTGGAGCATGATTATCTGACAGACGGATACTGGGCCATGAACCGCAGCGAGGAACTTCCGGCAGAAGGGCTTACCGTCACCTTCCTCGAAAGCATGACCGACATAACCAAAGCCCTTGAGAAAGCCCGGAGCTCGGCCCTCAGGAAATATTCCGGATCCGACCCGGAGACAAGGGACTCAATAGCTGCAGCCGCTGTTGACAAGGCACGGCAGGAGCTCAAGGAAAAGGCAGAAGAAGCCAATCCGTACTGTGACATCAGCATTATGTCATTCTATAATGACAATGTCCAGTACCTGATTGTCTACAAGACATTCCGCGACATCCGCTTTGTCGGCGCGCCGCCTTCCTCAATCGGAAAATTCGGGGCAGACACGGACAACTGGATGTGGCCGCGCCACACCGGAGATTTCTCCATGTTCCGCGTATATGCAGACAAGAACAACAATCCGGCCGACTACTCCGGGGACAATGTCCCGTACAGGCCGAAGAAGCATCTGCAGATATCCCTCAAAGGCATCAATGAAGGAGACTTCACCATGATCATGGGCTATCCGGGCAGGACAAACAGGTTCTACACCTCACCAGAACTCAAGAACCTCCTCGACATGCAGGACATCTCCATCGAAGCCCGCACAATCCGCCAGGACATCATGATGGAAGACATGCTTGCCGACCCGAAGGTCAAAATCCAGTATGCCAGCAAATATGCCGGCTCATCCAACGGCTGGAAGAAATGGATCGGCATGAAGCAGGCTTTCGCCAAACTTGATGTCATAGGCAGGGCAGAACAGGAAGAGGCGAAATTCACGGAATGGGTGAATGCCGACCCGAAGAGACAGAAAAAATACGGAGACGCCCTCCGGATGATCAGGGAAGGTGTCGATGCAGGCAGAGAAGCCAACCGGATTTTCAGGACACTTGCCGAATCCGCCATGAAGATTGAGCTTACCCAGGCCGCCACAATTTTCAACAATGCGGCAAAGTCTGCACTGGAAGCTTCAGGAACAGACACTCTCGCAGCCTTTGAATCTGCCCTCGCAGCCATGGGGGATTTCTACAAGGATTATTCTGTCGGCACTGACATAAAGGAAGCCGAGGCCCTTCTTGAATATTACCGGACCCATGTGGACAGCACATACTATATAAAAGGAATCGGCGCGGACTTCGCGACAATGGACATCCCGTCATTCGTCAGCACCCTGTTTGCCGAAAGCATCTTCACCTCGGAAGAAAAGCTCTCCGAGGCAGTCAAGTCAATGACACCATCTGAAATATTCGATGACCCCGCCATCAACCTCGCGATAGCCGAGGCTTCAGTAATTGTTCCGGTCATCGGCAGGATTCAGGACAGCGAAAAAACACTGACTGAAGCCAGGAAAGCATATACTGCCGGACTCCTCGAATGGAAGAAAGGAGAGCCTTCATACCCGGACGCCAACTTCACCATGCGCCTGACCTACGGCACGGTCAAAGGTTATTCCCCGAAAGACGCAGTAATATATAAATACTGGACCACCCTGGACGGAGTGATGGAAAAGGAAGACCCTGACAACTGGGAATTCGTCGTTCCGGCAAAGCTGAAAGAACTCTGGCAGAACGGGGACTTCGGAGACTACGCCATGGCTGACGGGAAGATGCCTGTGGCATTCCTTTCAAACAATGACATCACTGGAGGAAACTCAGGAAGCCCGGTACTGAATGCCGACGGCCAGCTCATCGGCCTCGCCTTCGACGGGAACTGGGAATCCATGAGCAGCGACATCATGTTCGAGCCGGACCTGCAGAGATGCATCAATGTGGACATCCGCTATGTCCTCTTCATCATGGACAAATTCGGCGGAGCGGGCTACCTTCTCGACGAAATGGACATCGTAAGATAATCCGGCTTACAATCCAGGACATTTCATCAAGTCATCAGGACATTTCAGATTCAATCTGACGCAATGAAACAGAACGAAATAATGAAAATGCTCTACGATGTGCAGCATCCCGCAAAGGGGGACAGGAACATCGTGGAGCTCGGAATGGTGGACAAAGTCGAGTGCGACGGCAACAAGGTGACCGTCACACTCGCTTTCCCGAAGCACCGCGACCCGCTTGCAGAATACCTCATCGGAAGCACCCGTGCCGCAATCATCCGGCACGCCCCGGACGCGGAAGTCGAGGTAAAGACCATAATTAGGGACGAAGCAAAGAAAAAGCCCGTAGGGCTGGACTTCGGCCTTGAGGAACTGGCCGGCGTAAAGCATATAATCGGCATAGCATCAGGAAAGGGAGGAGTAGGGAAATCAACAGTTGCCGTCAATCTTGCAGTGGCGCTGGCCCGGCTCGGATACAAAACAGGACTTGCCGACGCCGATGTCTACGGCCCGTCGGTGCCGAAAATGACAGGCACCGAAGAGGAGCAGCCGCAGGCATTCCTTGAAGGAGAGAAACAGGTGATTCTCCCGCTTGAGAAATATGGGGTAAAATGGATGTCAATCGGCTATTTCGCCAGTCCGGAGCAGGCTCTCATCTGGAGAGGACCGATGGCCTGCAACGCTCTCAAGCAGATGATTCTGCAGGTGAGGTGGGGCGAGCTTGACTTCCTTCTCATCGACATGCCTCCGGGAACAGGGGACATACACATCAGCCTCGTGCACGACATACCTCTGACAGGAGCCGTGATAGTCACCACCCCGCAGGCGGTGGCCCTCGCCGATGTGGAAAAAGGCGTCAACATGTTCCGCAACGAAAGCATCCGCAAGCCGATACTCGGCCTGGTTGAGAACATGGCATGGTTTACCCCGGAAGAACTGCCGGACAACAGATATTACATTTTCGGAAAGAACGGCGGAGCCGCCATGGCCGACAAATACGGAATCCCTCTCCTCGGGCAGATTCCTATCGTCCAGAGCATCAGGGAAAGCGGAGACGACGGAGAGCCTGCCGCGCTTTCCGACAGGCCGGACGGACTTGCTTTCGCAGCCCTTGCCGGGAAAGTGGCCCGGGCAGCCAAAGACCTCGGCTGATTCCAGGCATCAGAGACTCCAGAGGCAACAGCGGCTAACGCCTCAACCTGACAAAGATACTGAGCGGAAGTTTTTTCCCGAAGCGGTCATTCAGAACCAATTCTCCCGAATCAAGTCTGATGCCCTCTTCGGGATTGTCATTTCCGCGCACATCCGCCTCCCCTCCGATTCCGAACGCCTGCCGTACCACAGTCTCCCCGAGCACGGCGGAAAAGCCGTTGGAATACAGGTTCAGGACCATGAAGCTGTCTTTCGGGGCAAGGATGGCTGCGATATTCTTCATCATCTCGTTGAGGCATTCATCCAGTTTCCATTTCTCCCCGTCCGGCCCGTGCCCGTAGGCAGGAGGATCAAGGATTATTCCCTGATAGACATTACCCCTCTTTGCCTCCCTGCGGGCAAATTTCATCGCATCTTCCACAATCCAGCGGATATTGTCCATCCGACTGATCTCCATGTTGTTGCGGGCCCATGTCACGACCTGCCGCACGGAATCGAGATGCGTGACATCGGCGCCTGCCGCCTTTGCCGCAAGAGAGGCGGCCCCGGTATAGGCGAAGAGATTCAGCACCCGAGGCTTCGGCAGGGAGTCTTTTTCTGCCTTTTCAACGAGTTCCCGCGTATTCCTGTATATATACTCCCAGTTCGGTGCCTGCTCCGGAAACACTCCGACATGCTTGAATGCAGTCAGGCCGAGACGCAGGGAAAAATCCGGTCCCTGTCCGCTTCCGCCGTATCTTATGACCCACTGGTCGTCGGCCTTCCCGAGCTTCTCCCATGTGCCGCTGTCCTCCTTCCCGGCACGGGCGAATCCGGCACCTGGCCTGAAGCGGATATGCGCCGCCCGCGACCATTCCGCGTCAGACATGGACTTGTCCCAGAGAGCCTTTGGCTCAGGCCTGGACAGGACCTGCCTTCCGAATCTCTCAAGTTTCTCAAAATTGCCTGAATCAATGAGTTCATAGTCTTTCCAGAACTCCCCGGGTGTCTCTATTGTCATGACCGTATCATATTTTCGGCAAAAATACACATCTTTGACGAATTCATAATCTTTTTTTATATTTGCAGATTGACATAACGAAACAACTTTTAACTAAATAACATTATGCAACAGAGTATTGACACTTATGATTTCTCCGGCAAGAAAGCTCTTGTCAGAGTGGATTTCAATGTTCCTCTCAATGAGAAGTTCGAGATTACAGACGACACCCGCATCAGGGCTGCCGTGCCTACTCTCAAGAAAATCCTTGAAAAAGGCGGTTCAGTGATCATCATGTCGCATCTCGGACGTCCGAAGGGAGTGACAGAGAAATTTTCTCTCAAGCATATCCTCGGCCGTGTGGAAGAACTCCTCGGGGTACCTGTGAAATTCGCAGAGGACTGCATGTCAGCTGACGAGCAGGTTGCAGCCCTCAAGCCGGGCGAAGTCCTCGTACTTGAGAACCTCCGCTTCTACGCTGAAGAGGAAGGCAAGCCGAGAGGCCTCGCAGAAGATGTTACCGACGAGGAGAAGAAGGCTGCAAAGGCTGCCGTCAAGGAAAGCCAGAAGAAATTCGTCGCCAAGCTTGCCTCTTACGGAGACTGCTATGTCAACGATGCATTCGGGACAGCCCACAGGGCACACGCCTCAACAGCCCTCATCGCCAAGTATTTCCCTAACGACAAGATGTTCGGCTACCTCATGGAAGGTGAAATCAAGGCCCTCGAGAGAGTCGTCAACAATCCTGAGCGTCCTGTTACCGCCATCATCGGAGGAGCCAAGGTTTCTTCAAAGATCGGCATCATCGAGCATCTCTTCGATGTAGTGGACAACATGATAATCGGCGGCGGAATGGTCTACACATTCGTCAAGGCCCAGGGCGGAAAAATCGGCAACTCCCTCTGCGAGGATGACCAGCTCCAGCTCGCCCTCGACACCCTGAAGAAAGCCGAGGAAAAAGGCGTGAAGCTCTACCTGTCAAAGGAAGTGGTTATCGCCGACGCATTTGCCGAAGGTGCCAACACCAAGATCTGCCACAATACGGAAATTCCTGACGGCTGGGAGGGTGTCGACGCAGCACCGAGCACACTTGCAGAATGGGAAGACGTCATCATGAAGTCAAAGACCATCCTCTGGAACGGCCCTGTCGGAGTATTCGAAATCCCTTCATTTGCAAAAGGCACCAACAGAGTGGCCGAAATGCTTGCAAAGGCAACTGAAAACGGAGCCTTCACCCTCGTTGGCGGAGGAGACTCAGTGGCAGCCGTGACACAGATGGGCTACGCCAAGAAAGTAAGCTATGTGTCAACCGGAGGCGGCGCAATGCTCGAATACCTTGAGGGCAAGGAGCTCCCGGGCATCGCAGCAGTAAGGGAATAATCCCCGTTCAAAGGAATAATTTACATTCCACAAATATTTTGAGAGACATCGGGCCGGTCCCGGTGTCTTTTTAGTATATTTTGTTATAACTTTGCGACCAGGATAAAGACACATAAAATGACAGACCTGCTTTTCATCAACTGGAATGTAAATCCGGAAATCTTCCATATAGGTTCATTTGCCGTCAGGTGGTACAGCCTGCTGTTCATCTCCGGATTTTTCATAGGATGGTACATCTTCAAATGGTTCTTCAGGAGGGAGGGCGTGCCCGTGACACTGCTTGAACCGCTGCTTTACACCCTTTTGGCAGGAACTATAGTAGGGGCAAGGCTGGGCCACTGCCTGTTCTACCAGCCGGACTATTATTTCGGCAGCTGGAAAGGATTCTGGGAGATATTCATGGTCTGGAAAGGCGGCCTCGCGAGCCACGGGGGAACAATCGCCCTCATACTTGCGATGTGGTGGTTTTCACACCATTACGGAAGGAAATATGACTTTGACCTGCTGTGGATTCTGGACAGGCTCTGCATAGCCGTCTGCTTTGCCGGAGCGCTCATCAGGATAGGCAATCTCTTCAACTCGGAAATATACGGGGATGTCACTTCCCTTCCGTGGGGCTTCATATTCGAGCTGCGCGGAGAGACCCAGCCGAAGCACCCGACCCAGATTTATGAGGCCCTGAGCTATACGATTCTCGGATTCGTGCTGATGGCGATGTACCGATACAGGCTTGAAAAACTCAGGAGGGGCACTCTGCTCGGCATCTTCTTCATTGTGCTTTTCGGCATGAGATTCCTGATAGAATTCATCAAGGAGCCGCAGGTAGGATTTGAAGAGGGTATGGTCCTGAATATGGGACAGATTCTGAGTATTCCGTTCATTCTCATCGGCATCGGGCTCATCATCTACAGTCTCGGATGGGGAAAGCCGGCCATGCTCCAGCATCAGCAGAAGCACAAGGCAGAGCCGACCCGCCATGCCAAAAGCCTCGCAGATGGAAAATAAGGCAAAACAGTACGGGACCTGCACCGCAAAGCCGGACGATGAAACGGCGGACAGGCTTGCCAGAAGACAGAAGACGCTGGACTTCCTGACAGAGCACGGCATCGGTTATGAACTCTATACCCATCCCCCGCTCCCTACAGTAAAGGAAGCTCTCGAGTACTGGAAAAATGTGGAGGCGACGCATTGCAAAAACCTGTTTTTCCGCAACCACAAGGGGAACAGGCATTATCTGGTAGTGCTGGAGTGCCACAAGGACCTCGATATCCACGGACTGGAACACCTCCTGCATCAGGGGAAGCTGTCATTTGCCTCCCCGGAAAGGATGGAGAGATGTCTCGGCCTGAAGCCGGGCTCGGTCTCCCCCCTCGGACTCATAAATGACATCGGCATCAGGGAGACCGCCGACCCGAAGGAACTGTTCGATAACGGGCACAGGGTAAAGCTTTTCCTTGACAGCGACCTGAAAAAAGCCGAAAAGCTCAGTTTCCATCCATGCGAGAACACTTCCGGAGCGGTGCTCGCATATTCTGATTTCCTGAAGTTCCTCTCAATCTGGGGAGGAGAATATGAATGGCTGGAAATCTGAAAAAACGGTTGCCCACTCATCTTTTGCAGGAAAATTATTACTTTTGTAAAAAGTACTGCCATGAAACGGTTAATAAGAATCATAGCTACAGTCATATTGTTGACTGTCATCCCTTTGACCGCATCTGCAGAAGGTTTCGGCATCAAAGGAGGAGTGAATATTTCCAGTCTGAGGAATGTCAATGCCAAGGATTTCATCGGCTATCAGGCCGGTCTGCTGTATCAGGTGGACCTGCCTCTGTGGTTTTCAGTACAGCCGGAGCTCATGTTCCATGTGAAGGGAGCCAGAATCAATGAAACAGACAACAGCTTCGGCCTCGGTTATCTTGAAGTCCCCGTACACATCCAGTGGGGCCCGAGATTCAATGACGGTAACATAAGGGTCTTTGCCCAGGGCTCCCCGTACATCGGATACGCCATCTCCAAGGACATGAAGGACGCCGAAGGCAACCAATATTCCTGGAAGAACCTCAACAGATTCGAATACGGAGTGGCCGCCGGCATCGGCATACAGCTGTGGCATTTCCAGATAACGGGACAATACAACTGGAGCCTCGGCAACCTTGCCAACATGGACCTCGCAGAACAGGCATTCAAGGACATTCTGAACGAATCCAATTTCAGCGGCTACACGATTTCGCTCGCCATAGTATTTTAGTACACGGCGGCTTGTCCGGAAGCCCGTTTATTATTCGGGCACTTATTTTGACAGACACTTATTTTGACAGACAATAAATTTTAAGACACAAGATTATGGAAAAGACAGTTACAGATGCCAATTTCAATGAAATACTGAATTCCGGGATGCCGGTGATGGTGGATTTCTGGGCAACATGGTGCGGACCATGCCGCGCAATCGCCCCGGTCGTGGAAGCTCTGGCCGAAGAATATGAAGGCAGGGCAGTCATCGCCAAATGCAATGTGGACGAATGCGAAACAGTCCCTATGCAATTCGGAATCCGGAATATCCCCACCCTCCTATTCTTCAAGAACGGTCAACTCGTGGACAGGCTGGTGGGCGCCGTTCCAAAGTCTGACATAGCAGCCAAACTCAATGCCCTTCTGTAAGCAAAAGACATCATGAAAAAGATTCTGACCATCTCGATTCTGATAGCTGCAATGCTGTGTACGGGCCTCGGGGCGACGGCCCAGAACCGCTACGGAGTTATCGGCGGTTTCTCCTTTTCCCAAGCCTCCGAAGTCGGCAACCGGGGAACAACGACCAGATACAATGCCGGTGTGACATATCAGCTGAAACTTCCGATGGGATTCTCGATACAGCCTTCGCTCATGTATCACTCCAAAGGAGTCAGGGCGGGACGCATCGCTGATTTACCAGGAACCAACATGGATCTCACAATCGGATACCTGGAACTTCCGGTGTCATTCCAGTGGGGGCCGGACCTTCTGTTATTCAGGCCATTCCTTGATGTCACGCCATACATCGGAGTAGGTCTGAACAATAAAATTTCATGCAAAGGAGCAGCAGAAGCCGAAAGCTTCACGGGGAAAAACATCTGGCAGGCGGCAGGCGTATCAAGGATGGAATACGGCTTAGGTGTCGGCATCGGTGTTGAAATCTGGAGATTCCAGATTATAGGAAGATATAACTGGAACTTCGGCCCGCTGTACAGGGACAACCCGAATATCGACACAGCCTCACAGGCGGCATGGTTCATGGAAAACGCCTTCGGAGAAGGAGGCAATTTCAAGGGCCTCACACTGTCTGTGTCATTCCTTTTCTGACAGGAAAAAATATAACCATGAATCTGAATGAAATAAAAGATTATCTGGACCGGGACTGGAAAAGGACGGCAAACTATATCGAAGATTCTCTCAAAAGCGACATTGACCTGCTGGACAAGACCAACAGGTCAATCTTGTCACATTCCGGGAAACAGCTGCGGCCATTGGTGGCACTGCTTGTGGCCAGAGCCTGTTCCCCCGGAAATACGGCCGACGAAGACAGCTGCAGATATGCCGCCGGCGCGGAACTGCTGCACAATGCGACCCTTCTTCACGATGATGTGGCGGATGACAGCGACCAGAGACGCGGCATGCCGACAATCAGGTCGATGATGGGGCCTTCCGTGTCCGTGCTCATCGGCGACTACTGGCTCGTCAAGGCAATGGGTCTCATCCTGGAAAGCAGGACAGACACAGGGAAAGTCATCAGACTCTTCTCCAGGACATTGAGCGACCTTGCCGAAGGTGAAATACTTCAGCTTCAAAAAGCCCGGAGCGGGGACACGGACGAAAACGACTACATCCGCATCATCTTCAACAAGACGGCATCCCTGTTCGAGGCAGCCGCAGTATCCGCCGCCATTTCCGTCAAAGCCGGAGAAGATACAATCCGGGCAGTCAGGGAGTATGCCGTGTCCCTCGGCCTTGCTTTCCAGATAAGGGACGACATCTTCGACTACTCGCCTGAAATGGACACCGGAAAGCCGGCTGGAGTCGATATACTGGAGCAGAAAATCACACTCCCGCTGCTCGGTGCATTCAGGAATGCCGGGAAAGAAAAAGAATCGGCCATAAGGGAAAGAATCGGCCGGATATCGGAGAATCCCGGACAGACAAGAGAGGAAATACTCTCTTTCGTCAGGGAAAACAAAGGGATAGACTATGCGAGAAAAGTTCTTGACAGCTACATCGGCAAGGCAGTGGACGCGCTGAAACAGCTTCCAGAATCACAGGACCGCACCTATCTTGAAGAACTTGCCCATTTTGTTGCAGAAAGACAGTCGTGACATGAGATTCGGGGAAATCATCGGACATGAGGACATCAAGAAAGTCCTGCGCTCTATGGCGGACAGCGGTAGAGTTCCCCATGCCATGCTTTTCTATGAGAATGAAGGCTGCGGAGGACTGGCTCTTGCACTGGCATTCATCCAATACCTGAACTGCCCGGCCAGGCACGGGGGAGACTCCTGCGGAGAATGTCCCTCATGCGCCCGAATGGCAAAACTGATTCATCCGGACGTACATTTCGTCTATCCGGTGACTGGAGGAGCAAAGGCGGACAGTTCTTCCAGGCCCACTTCAGACACCTATGCCAGCCACTGGCGAGGACTGGTGCTGAAGAATCCGTATTTCCTTGAGAACGACCTGTGGAAAGCCCTCGGAATAGAAGGCAAATCCGGCAACATAGCTGTAGCCGAAGCCAAGTCCATCCTTGAGAAACTCTCTTTCTCCGCCGTAGAGAACGGATACAAGACAATCCTGATGTGGCTGCCCGAGAAAATGAATGCCGAGGCTGCCAACAGGCTGCTGAAAATCGTCGAGGAGCCGCCGGCAAACACCATTTTCCTGTTCATTACCCATGCTCCTGAAAAAGTGCTGCAGACAATCTTCTCCAGATGCCAGAGCCTCAGGATTCCCCCGCAGCCGAAAGAAGAAGCCGCATTGGCCATCAGACGATATTCGGATGCCGGCGAGGAAGAGGCATCAATAGAAGCCGGCCTCTGCGGAGGCAGTATAGGAAGGGCCCTGGCGGACCTGTCGGGAAAGGAAAGCGAGACCGAATTCCTTGACATATTCTCGGACTTCATGCGGGCTGCGCTTGCAAGGGACCTCATGTCTGCGCTGGAAACCGGAGAAATGATGTCCGGACTGGATTCGCGGGAAAAACAGAAAGCTTTTTGTAACTTTGCAGGCGACTGTGTCAGAAAAATTTTCATGCTTCAGCAGGACATGCCTCAGATAGCATGGATATCCCCGCAGGAAAAGGAATTCTTTACAGGGGCTGCACGGAATGCCGGGCCGGGATTCTGCCGCAAGGCTCTCGGATATCTCGACAAGGCGGCGGCGCTGCTGGACAGGAACGTCAATGCCAAGATAGTGTTCTGCGACCTTGTCAACAGACTGTTTTTAAGTATATAAGGCTATGGATTTAGATAACGAGACAAGACAATTCGACTGCTCAAGGGGCTGTGTCGTGGAGCGCAACGATGACGGAGAGCTTGAATGCACCTACCGTCAGGGATGCTGCAAGCAGGAAGTGTACAACTGGCTGCCCGGAGTAAGACAGGAACAGTTCAAGGACTACTTTGAAGTACGGTTCAAGAACACCAGAAAAGGAATATACGTCAACGCGTCGGGACAGAGCATCAAGACCGGGGACCTTGTCATCGTAGAAGCAGCCAACGGGCATGACCTCGGGATAGTAACCCTTGAAGGCCCGATTGTAGCCAGACAGATGGCCTGCCGGAAAATCGACGTCAACACTGCCGAATTCAAGAAAATATACAGGAAGGCCAAGATGTTCGACATCGAGAAGTGGCAGGAGGCAATAGCGCGGGAGCATGAGACAATGATCCGGGCAAGGCAGATTGCGGCAGAGCTCAACCTTGAGATGAAGATAGGCGACGTGGAATTCCAGGGAGACGGCACGAAGGCCATATTCTACTACATCGCCGACGGCCGCGTGGACTTCCGGCAGCTTATAAAAGTCTTTGCGGAAGAATTCCGCATCCGCATCGAAATGAAGCAGATAGGTGCACGGCAGGAAGCCGGTCTCATCGGAGGACTCGGGGTCTGCGGCAGGGAACTGTGCTGCTCCAACTACATCAACAGCTTCCAGTCCATCACCACATCGGCGGCAAGATGCCAGGACCTGTCACTCAATCCGCAGAAACTTGCGGGGCAATGCGGCAAGCTGAAATGCTGCCTCAACTACGAGACTGCCACATATATGGACGCCCAGTCAAGAATTCCGAAGCTCAACGGGCCGCTTGAATTCCAGGACGGACAGGCATGGCTGATGAAGACCGACATACTCAGGGAAGTGATGTACTTCTCTTATGAGCAGGGCTCCTTCGCCAATCTCTATCCCATTGCAGCTGCTGAAGTCAGGGAAGTGCTGGCCATGAACCGCAACGGTGAAAAGCCGGAGTCACTCAAGTCGGAGCCGGAGCCTTCAATGCCTGAATTCATCTCGGCAGTCGGGGACGACAGCATCACCCGGTTTGACGACACAAGAAAAAAACGCCGGAGCGGCAATCAGAAGAAAAACAGAAACAGCCAGAACCGCAATACAGCAAGAGGAGGTGACCGCAGGGACGGAAAAAGAGACGGCCGCGGCAGAGACAACAGAAATAACGGGGACCGGAACAGCAACGCGGACAACAGGAACAACGGAGGAGGAGAAGCATAATGAAGATCCGGGCCGCAGTTACGCTGTGTCTGTCCGTCCTGCTCATGTTTACCGCAGGATGTTCAAGGCCTGCCGTCCATGAGGACTTCAGAAAAGCGGCAGACAGGGAAAACGGGAAATACTGCTTTACAATTGCAATGACCGATACGGCCGGCAGATACGACCTGCACCTGTATTCAAAGATAGACTGCCGCCCTTCCGTCTTTGAGGCCATGCCTGACACAATCAGGATGAACATGATGTTCACTGCGCCGTCCGGACAGAGATATTCCGAAGAATTCCCTGTGCCGAAGCAATCCGTGTCCAGGGAAACAGATTTCTCCAGAGAATATGAAATCCCATACAGGCTCGGGCTTGTCCCTGCCGAAAAAGGCATCTGGAGACTGGACATAACCATAGAGAACGAAAACATGTTCCCGGGGCTCCGGGGACTCGGACTCAGGACCGCATGGAAAGAATAATCATAGCAGCAGTTGCCGAGAACATGGCAATAGGGAAAGGCAATGCCATGCCATGGCATTTGCGCGAAGACCTGCAGTTTTTCAAAAGGAATACCTCTGGATATCCCGTGATAATGGGAAGAAAGACATTCGAGTCCCTCGGGAGGCAGCTGCCCAAGAGACTGAACATCATCGTCTCACGGTCACTGACAAATCCGGAGGACAGGCCGGAGGGAGTTTATTATGCCAAGTCGCTTTCTGAAGCATACGCAGCAGCCGAAAATTACATGAAAGAGCATCATGAGACAGAGAACTGCGGGATGAAATGCTTCGTCATCGGAGGCGGGGAAATCTACCGCCAGGCCATGGATACGGCCGACAGGCTCCTCATCACCCATGTCCATACGGCAATCGGAGACGCTGACACATTTTTTCCGGCCATTGACCCTACAGTATGGCATCCGTCGGAAAAATCCGGCATTCGCCTCGATCCCGAAAGCGGGCTTGAATTCGAATTCGTCACCTACACAAGGGCATGAAGCCCGCCACTTAAAACAGCTGTTCTATGGAAAGAGAGCACTTCAAGAGCACATTCGGCATACTTGTGGCCATGGCAGGCTCAGCCATCGGCCTGGGCAACCTGTGGAGATTCCCGTACATGGTGGGTATCTACGGGGGCGCGGCATTCATATTCGTCTATATCATACTGACATTCCTGCTGTGCCTGCCTATCCTGTTCTCTGAAATCATCATAGGAAGGCGGAGCCACACCAATGCATTCAGGGCATTCGGCACCCTTGCACCCGGGAGTCCATGGAAATGGGCCGGCATCCTGATGGTCGCCACTCCGGTCATCGTGGTCTCATACTACAGCGTCATCGGAGGCTGGTCCCTCGAATACCTCTTCAAGGCCTGCACATTCTCTTTTTCGCAGGGAGCGACGAGGGAAGAACTCGGGACAATATTCAGCGGATTCATCTCCTCCACCTGGGCACCTCTGCTCTGGCATACGGTCTTCATGCTTCTCACCGCCCTTGTCATCCTCGGAGGAGTGAACAAGGGAATAGAAAAATTCGGCAAAATCATAATGCCCGTCCTCTTCCTCACGGTGATAGCCATTGCCGTAAGGTCCGTGACACTGCCGGGAGCCGGAGAAGGGCTGAAATACCTGTTCCGGCCTGATTTCTCCAAGATAACCCCTGAAGTATGCGCGGCAGCCCTCGGACAGGGATTCTTCTCCCTTTCCGTCGGATTCGGCATAATGCTCACCTACGGTTCATATACCCGCAAGAGCTCGAATATCGCCTTCAACTCTACATGGACCGCCGTAGCGGACCTTACCTTTGCCATCATAGCGAGCTGCGCCATCATGCCTGCTGTATTCACCTTCGGCCTCAATCCGCAGGAGGGACCGGGGCTCGTATTCGAAACTCTTCCTTTCATCTTCGCCAACATGCCGCTCGGAGGCGTCATCGCCATCCTGTTCTTCATTGCCCTTCTCGTCGCCGCCCTCACTTCCTCGGTGTCACTGGTCGAAGTGGGAGTCGCCTATCTCACCGAGGAGAAACACCTTTCAAGAAAAGCCGCGACCTGGACCGTGTCCGGCATAGCATGGGCTCTCGGCATCCTGTGTTCCCTTTCTTTCGGCAGCCTTTCGGGCATACGCATCCTCGGCAACACGATTTTCGACTTCTTTGACAAGCTGTCCGCCGGCTGGCTCATGCCGCTCGGAGCCCTTATCATCGTGATTTTCACGGGATGGAAAATGAAAAAATCCGATGTCCTGGATGAATTCACAAACGGAGGCTCCATCAAAGGAGACCTCCGCATATCCGGCTTCATCTATTTTCTGATAAAATATCTCGCCCCTGTCGCAGTCATGATAATATTCCTGACTAATCTGCTGTAAAGGCAGCATTCTGAAAATATCACCATTGCATGCGCTTTTCGATACTCTCATTCTGCCGCTTCTCCACGCGGCGGGCGCGCTGATTGCCAAAGGTGTAAGAGAATGTCACCACACCTGTGACATACCGCTTATTGGTGATTGAGAAACGGTAATCCGCTAATGTATTGCCTACGGTCACCGCCGGCATCAGGATATTGTACACTCCGGCAGAAAGGGAAGCCCGCCGGAACTGTTTCATCAGGTAGATTTCCATTTCATGTGTAGAGCCGATCTCATATGCCGCCTTATGGCTCTCGCTTGAATACTTATATTTCATGTCAAGATGCCAATTGTACTTTTTCGACAATGCAAAGTTGCTTTTGAGGGTTATGCCGTAACTGAAGTCTTTTATGTCAATCCGTTGACCAATTACCTCACCATATGTACGCTCGTAACCCATCATCACCTCGGCCGAAAGATTCCAATAGTCTCTGAACAGGCTTTTGGATACGAACAGTGAAACATCCAATACATGGCTGTTGCCGTAATTATCCGTGTATGTGCGCGTCATGTCGCCTGCCGGCAGAGTGAACTCCGTCCACAGATTATCGTCGTAGAGATAGTCCACAGTCAGCATATAGTCGTCCAGCAGCATATAGGCAAACATCAGCTCGTACCCTTTGCTCGACCGGAGGTAGGGATTGTTCTGTACATAGGTAGATGGAGAAGTGTAAGTGATGAAAGGATTGAGAAGTCCGTAATAGGGTCGGGAAATCGAACTGGAGAAATCAAGTGAGAGTTCATGGTCATCAGAAGGCATATAAAGCAACGAGAGCGACGGGAAAACATCAAACTCGTCCCGATTGATGGTCTCCGAGGTAGTTTGCTGCATACCACGCGCATAATACTTCTCCACCCGGACTCCGATTTCTGTCTCAAACTTTTCCGACCACACACGCAGAAAACTGGCATGTCCGGCAAAGTTATAATCTTTGTAGACGAAGCCGTTGGTTCGTCTCGGATCGCTCACATAGCTCTCCCCGGAATATATTCCGTAGAAGAAATCGTTATCCGCCTTCCCTCGGTATGCGCTTATGCCAATCCTAAGCTTATTGTCTGCATTGAAACAGTGCAAGTATTCAGCCCGCCCGCCATAGACCTGAGTATAGGTTCTCGGGCGCTGGAGGAAATCGTCCGTGGTGACGGACGAAGCATCGGAATCCCGATGGTAGAGACTATATATGTCACGCTTGTTCTCATTGTCGATGAAATCGAAATCAACCCCCAACCGGGAACCTTTGTCGTCTATATTAAAAACATAATTGAGGTTTGCCCCCCAATTCAGATTAGCCTCTGGGCTCTTCATTCGCACATCGGCTCTATAAATCGAATCAATCCGGCTGCTGCCAACCCTGCCGTAAGAATTTACAGAGGAGGATCTGTTACGGTAGTTCGTACTGCTCAGGTTGATTTGCGCCCCCAACCTGTGGCGATCGGCAATCCGGTAATCCAAATTAACATATCCTCCTCCGTAGAGTGACTTTGTTTTTTCATGGAATTCAGAATGGGTGAAAAGCCCGGTCTGAAGATAATCATACTCATGTTCAGAATCCTGCCGAAGCTGGTTGTATGAAACCGTTACCCCCGCAGTCAGATCAAGCCGCTTTCCGGCATAATTCATAAAAAGGACGCCTTGAGGACTGTTGTAATACCCTTGCCTGTCCTCTACCGTGGCGATGAGGCGCATACCTTCGTCAGGCCTTTTCAGTACAATGTTTATTATTCCACCACGATTTTCCGCAGCATCGGCACTCCCGGACATGGGAATAATTTCAATGCTGGCGATTTCGCTTGCTGAAATGCCCTTGAGCATCTGTTCTGCCATCTGGTTGGATCCTACACTTCGTCCGTCAATATGAATCCGGGCATCATTTTTCCCCAGGATTGAAATTCCGCCCTCCGGCCTGACATCTACCATAGGCATGAAGCGCAGGAAATTAAGGGCATTGCTCCCCTTGGAGAAAGGAGATGCGGAGATGTTGCGCATGACGAACTTGCCGACCTCCCGCCGGATTCGGGGAGCATCGGCCGTTACAATCACTTCATCGATTTGCGCGGCATCGACCTGCATCCTGATTGTCTTGATTGCATCCAGATCCGTTTCGCCGGCTACCGGGATATTCTGACTCGCATAACCGAGGCGGGTAACATTGAGAATGAAACGCAGCGGCACTGAACCCAGAACATACTTTCCGTCATCGTCCGAAGCCGTAGCTGTAAGCACTTCGGAGGTTTCAGGATGGACGGCGACCAGATAGACACCTGACAATCCGTTACCATTCTCGTCCAACACATTTCCGGACAATGAAGCAGTTTGAGCCGAGGTGTTGCAAAAGATGCACAGCCCAGCAAGAAGCCAAAGCATTCTCCAAATCAATACGAATCTGTTGCCAAAATTATTTACACAATAAAAAAACCATCCAAGCATAACCCGAGCAAAGAGTTTTATATTGACAATCACCATAATTGGATAGCTTTAA
>JADIMJ010000039.1 GCA_017694835.1 Candidatus Cryptobacteroides gallistercoris | reverse complement strand
CCGGACGGGACATTCCGCTACCCTTCATACGTGCAGGACATCATGGGGCCGCTGTTCTTCGACTACGGATTCGGCCCGTTCCGCTGGGTCTGCATGTCCGAAAAGCCGGATGACCTGGCAAAGAGCGATGCCCTGGCTGTCAAGGTACTGAAAGAAATCGCGCAGACCGCTCCGGAAGAGATACAGGGACAGCTGCATGACAACATCCACTGGATCGAGGAGGCCGGGCGGAACCACCTGGTGGTAGGCTCCCAGGCCCGCATCCTGTATGCCGACTGTGAAGGCAGGATGAAAATAGCCCTCGCATTCAACGAGGCCATCCGCAAAGGCGAAATCACCGCCCCGATAGTCCTCGGACGCGACCACCACGATGTATCCGGGACAGACTCCCCTTACCGGGAGACATCCAACATATATGACGGCTCCGCCTTCACCGCAGACATGGCAGTGCAGAATGTCATAGGCGACTCGTTCCGCGGGGCGACCTGGGTGTCCATCCACAACGGAGGAGGCGTCGGCTGGGGCGAGGTCATCAACGGAGGTTTCGGCATGGTGGTGGACGGCACCCCTGATGCAGAACGGCATATCAGAGAGATGCTGTTCTGGGACGTGAACAACGGCATAGCCCGCCGCAGCTGGGCCCGGAACGAAGGCGCCCGGCATGCTATCGAAAGGGAGATGCGGCGTACTCCCGGACTGCGGGTAACACTGCCGAACATCGCCGACGACTCTTTAATCATGGAGGCTCTTGAATAAATGTCAGACAAGCACATAATAGACATCTCGTCATGGCCGAGGCGGGAACATTACACCCACTTCGGCATGCTGGAAGACCCGTTCTTCGGCATCACAGCCAAGGCGGACTTCACATCCTGCTACATGCAGGCAAAAGAGGACGGAAAATCATTTTTCCTTTATTCTCTCCACAAGATACTTAGGGCAGCGAATGCAGTCACAGAATTCAGGTACCGCATTGAAGACGGCCGTGTCGTCCTGTACGACCTCATTGGAGCGAGTCCCACTGTCGGCAGGGATGACGGGAGCTTCGGTTTCGCGGTGTTCGAATACCATGAGGACCGTGCAACATTCGTAGAGGAGGCGGAAAAGGAGATCGCACGGGTAAAGTCGGCCTCCGGACTCTGCCTCGGAGAAGGAGAGAACAGGCAAGACCTCATTTACTATTCTTCCATCCCATGGATAGACTTCACAGACATGAAGCATGCCGGAGGACCCAGGAAAGGGCAGTCCATTCCAAGGATCTCTACCGGCATGCTCGTCCCTTCGGAAGAAAGGCTGATGATGTCCGTATCAGTTGAGTTAAACCACGGGCTTGCAGACGGATACCATGTGGCCCAGTTCTTCAGGCTTCTCGGAATGCTGTAGCTTACGCCCGCCAAAGTAGCCCGAGGCGGTGAGGATCTTAGTCAGTGACCTCATGGATTACACCCCAGTCCTCTCCTACCGTGTCAGCATAGCCCTGTTCCTCAAACCATGCCTTCTCCCCGGAAGTCCCGGCTTTCCGGTACGCATACCATGCAGGCTTCGGTTCACCGCCCCACGTGGTGTCATTGAACTTGCGCAGGCCGAGCTGCGCGCCTTCCGAAGCATTGTCATACCAGTTGTGCCATTGCAGACCCTCGATGCCGTCAAGCTGCTCTATCTTGAGCCAGCTGTATGCCAGGCCGGCTGCCTGGTCTGACAAGAGCTTGTCATCGTATCCGGTAGTGGATGTACCTGAGCCGACACCGGCTTCTGAAAGCCATACACGGCGTTTGATGCTTCCCTTATACATATTTGAAGGGTCGCTCACCCACTTGTCCAGGACCTCCAGGTTCCTCATCGAGACATTGGCCGTACTCATGGAGAAGGTTACGGAAGGGTCTTCCCAGATACGTGGGTTGGCTATTTCGGTGGAATAGCTGTGATACGCCGGAGCCCAGTAGAAATCCCCCTCTGCCGCACTGAAGCTGTTCATGTATCCCAGAAGGTCCACCACAGAGTACCATCCTCCTCCGGCCGGGGTAGTCCACCCGTGGGCAAGCGAAATGAAAGTCTCCGCATTGGAGTCATACTGATGTACTATATTATATACCATCCTCATGGATTTCAGGTAGGTATCCATATAAGTGGAGACAGGGACATCGGCTCCCATATTTGTCCAGTGCACCCCGCCGTCCACCTCATTGTGGATAATCCAGTGGGAGATGCGCATGTCGCTTCCGCTGTACCTCGAGGCGAAGAAGTCTATCATGGCGGCATACGCATTCACGGACTCGGGGGTCGTCATGTCAGGCATGGTGTAGAGAGTTCCTGAATAATCAGGATGCTGGAGAAGGTCGCCAAGCTGAGGGTCCGCGCTCTGCGCCGCATTCTGTATCAGCAGGATACCAGCTACGGAGACACCGTATTTCCCTGCAATTTTCAGAGGTTCGTCCAGCTCTGCCCTGATACGTGCCTCGTTGAAATAGTATGTCTTGCCGAGATAATCGTGGGAGATGGTGTACTCGCCTCCAGGGGTGAGGCTCATGTAGCTCATAGGCAGGATATTGATAGTCGCGCTTGCAAGGTCGAGAGCCTGGATTTCCGCATCAAGGTTACCCGGGACTATCCCTCCGAGCCCCTTCTTGTGCCTGAGAGCGATACGCGGCAGACCCGGACCGGCGTCATGTATCTTGTCCGGATCGGCATAGAGGGCGTGTGACACCAGTTCGTCGGCACCGTCACCGTCCTTGTACACGGCCCATTTCGAGAGAAGCCTGTCATAAGGGACACCTCCGAAAGAAGCCGTCCTGTCGACAGTGACGCTGAAATTCCCTGAAGAGACCTGATGCCTGTACTCCTGAGGGACTTCTGTCATGCTGAAGATGTCTGCAAAAGGAGGGACCTCGGCCAGGAAGAACGTACCGTCCCCCGAACAGGTGCCCGATATTTCCACACTTGAAGCGCCTATAGCCACGGAAGTCACTGAAGAAGCGTAATCATTCTGGAGATAATCGTCAATCATCCTGGCATATTTCTCCTTCTCCTCAGCAGCATTGTTTTCCTGGTCCTCAGCGGCCTGCTCTTCCTGGTTCATCGGGCGCATGACCAGATTCCTGAGGCATATCCGGCTTCCGCTGACAATCGACTCGCCGAGATCGAACCTCAGATAGTCCCCGGCGCTCCCCCACCCGAACTCACGTATGGATGATTTCATCCTCACGGAATAGTGGGTCCACTCCGATGCGGCGGCCGCCCCCTGCCCCGACTGCGCATGTGAGGCATCCAGGCCGGCTTCCCCGTCTACGAAAAAGAACTCGGTCTTGTCAATCGGATTCTCGGCCTTGTATTCAAAGGCGAATACCGTATTTTCAGCCGGCAGGCCGGAGGCGAACGGCTCCAGATACACATACGGGTCCCCGTCAGGAAGGACAATGGTGTAGCTGCTGTCCTCCTCCACCGTTATTTCTTTCACATGGGTGCTTTTCTTCACATTGATCCTCATCCATACGAATGAAGAACTGTCCACCTCCATACCCTCAGGCGGGGCCGGCGTCACCACCGGGGTCTTTTCGCATGCCTGCGGGGCCAGAAATGCCGCCGCAAGGCAGACAACAGGCAATACTCTACTTTTCATAATTCTGATGATTTGGTTTATATGAAGCTGTTTTTGAGTTTCCACAATAGTAACGGCGATGCAGGTCAGTCAATCTCGTCACTGTCAACTATGATGTCCCAGTCTCCGATGCCGATCACGTCAAGATACCTGTCGAACACCTCGTCTTCCCGTTCCGTACCGGCAGCCTGGTAAACATGCCAGGCCGGCTTCGGCGCACCCGCGTACTGGCTGTCAGGGAACTTCCTGAGCCCGAGGAGAGCCCCGCTACCGTCCCCGACATTGTCAAACCAGTTGTGCCACTGGTGGGCATCCACGCCGTCCATCGCCTCAATCTTCTTCCATGCGTATGCAGTCCCGGCAGCCTGCTCCTCCAGGTCAGCATCAGAGTAAGACCTGGAATTGATTCCTGCCTCGGACAGCCACAGGGAGCGTTTTCTGGAACCGAGATACATGTTCTCGGGCATGAAAATCCATTTGTCTATGACCTCCAGGTTGCGGAAAGACACACATGGCGTGTCCATGGAGAAAGTGGAGTTGGGACATTCCCAGCAACGAGGGTTCAGCAGGTCCCAAGGGTAGGTGTGGTATGCAAGACCCCACCTGTAGTCGCCTTCATTCCTGCCCATGGCATTTATCACATCCAGCATGTCCTTCGCCGGGTAGTCCCCCGCAATCCCCGTCCAGGAATGGGTGAAGGAAGCAAGGACATCAGCATTGGCATCATATTGCCGCACAATGTTATATACAAGCCTGAGCACTTTGATGTAATAGTCCGTAAGGACATACATAGGCCTGTCCCCTGCATTGGCCCATGACCTGGCCGCATCCACCTCGTTAAGGACTATCCACTTGTCCACGCGGCCATAAAGGTCGTCCTGCCTGCAATACCGTCCTGCAAGGAAATCAGTGACAGCGGCAAAGCAGTTCACAGATTCCGGCGAGGTCATATCAGGCATTATCAGATTGCCGCCGTTGCAGGCCGGGTCAGTAAGCAGCCGGCCGAGCTCCTTGTCCGCGGCATCCTTTGCAGGCTGCACAAGCAGTATCGCCGCCACGGCCATCCCGCGCCGGCGGGCCTCAAGGAGTACATTGTCCAGATTGGTCTCAATGAATCCTTCATCGAAATAATACATCTTCCCGCCATATTCGTGCGCCACACGGCCTTCCCCGGGAGTAAGATACGTGAACATAGTGATGTACATGTTCAGTGTGGCGCTGCCCAGGTCAAGATTGTCGAAGTCAGAGATGAAGTCATTGGGATGGATGCCGCCTATTCCTTTCTTATTCTTCAGGACAGTCTCCGGACGGTGTAATGAAGAAGGCACCGAGTCAGCGTACCGGGCAAACGATACAAGCCTGTTTTCTCCGGAAGGTGTCTTCTCGAACACGGCCCATCTGGAAAGCGCCCTGTCATACCTCAAGTCCCCGGCCCCGGTGAAGCGGTCTGTCTCGAATGTGAAAGTGTCTGACTCCGGGCGATGCACGGACAAGGGGTCTTCCATACGGAGCAGGTCCGTATAAGGAGGTATCTCCGCCACGAAGAACTCTCCGTCCCCGGCATAAGACCCGCTGACGGACACCTTGTCGCCGGTGACTGTGACTTCTGTTATGCGGGAGGTGTAGGAAGCCTCCGTATAATTCTTCACCAATGTGTTGAGTTCAACGTCTTCAGGAGAATACAACGGCACTTCCGCCCCCGGCTTCTCACACGAGACGGTGAGCAATGCCGTAGAGCAGAATGTCCACCCTACGACACAGGATGCGATAATCGAATTTCCCATAAACATAATGCGTTCAAGTAAAGTGCAGCGGACTTTTCCGATACGGCTCGCGGTACATGATCACGGGCCAGTCCGCGCCCGGCTTTTATCCAGCAGGCGATATATTAAACCCCTGCGGCCGGAAATCTTGCATCTTCACCTTCCGCAAAAGACAGGAACAGGCAGGGCCCAAAATGACGATGCGCCTGAAAGCCAAGGCTTCCAGGCGCATCATACCGATAAAAATGGATTAGTCTTCCGTCAGTTCGACCAGTCTTTTAAAAAGCTCTGCTTCACTGCCCGGAGTATATCCGGAATGGGAATATACGATTTTCCCGGATGCATCCACGATGAATGTCTGCGGAGTAAGGCTTACATTCATGGCCCGCTTCAGGTCCTGGTTCTTGTCGAACACACAGTTGAACTGCCAGCCGTATCCCTGCGTCATTGACTTTGCCTTCGGGAAAAACCGACTGTCATCCACAGAAACCGCAATAATGTCGAAATCGACCTCTGCCAGCCAATCCTCCATGGCGTCATTCAGCGCGTTCAGTTCATTTATACAAGGTTTGCAAGTCACGCCCCAGAATGATATGATGGCAGGCTTGCCTGTGACGACAGACCGGATGCTTACCAGTTCACCGTCCATATTCTCCACCATGACATCAGGCAGGGTCTGGGCAGAAAGGATTCCGGCCGCGGACAGCATACCTGCAAGTAGTATCAATATTCTCTTCATATATCTGATTTTGACTGATTGAACTTCAGAATTCATAACCTATACCGACTGAAAATGTGTTTTTCATAGGGGAACTGCCGGCCGCGACAATATATGCGGCATCAATACTCACCCCGAACACATTCAACCCGGCACCTACAGATGCAAATGACGGAAGCCCGTCGGATTCTGCCCCGAAATGGTATCCTGCCCGTACAGCTGCAAGTCCCGCGAACTCATATTCGGTGCCTATTGAACATCCTGCTGCAATGCCGCTTCCGAAATACATCCTGCCGTCAACTGCTGCAGACAGACCATGCTTGCCCCATACATTCGAATAAGAGACAGCCAGTTCCCCGTTCATAGGGATATTGAACTTTTCTCCGGATACAGATGTGACCGGGATGCCGAGATTATTCCCGGCAAGCGACACACTGAAATTCCTTATCCTGTACATGAACTGAAGACTTGCGAATGCAGTGTAAAGAGGATCACTGCCCGGAGCTGTCGAGCTGCTGGCATAATTCAGGCCAAGACCGGCGGAGAATGATTCAGTCACAAGGAAAGATACTCCGGCACCTGCCCTCCAGTCCTTCGGAGTGAACTGACCCGAGGAGATGCCGTACTCGTCTGTGATATCATACGGACGGTTGAATGATGCCGACGCCCCCAATGTGACACTGAAACGGTCATTGATGCGGTATGCCGCACCCAGGATTCCGGTATTGACCCCGGCGGCAGAAGGCTGCCATCCCTCATATGAAATCCCTGCGGTGAACGTGCCCTTCGAGAATGCCATTCCGGCTATATTCCCGAACTGGGCATATGCATCCGCCTCCAAAGCGGCTGATACGCCTCCCATTGCAGACATGCGCGGACTCATAGCATTATCAATGAACGACATTGCGGACGAGGTTTCCTGGGCGGACACAGCCGCAGGAATCAACGCCATAACTGCCGCCAATATTTTTTTCCTGATTGTTTTCATCTTCATCTATCTATACTAAAGTTTCACAAAGCTGCCGGTTTCCGGTTCTCCATTCCCGCCATCCAGAATCACAGTGTACTGTCCTGGAGGGAAATCTGCCAGACCGATTTCAAGCGGCTGCATCAGGGATATGGCTGCAGACTTGTCATATAACACATTTCCTGAGGAGGATAACACTTTCACATCATATATCCCGGACTCTGATGTCCTTATCTTCACATATTCCCTGGCAGGATTAGGATATATGTCGAATGCGCTGTCGGAATCTCTTACCACAACATTTACCACACCTACGGCACTCCCTCCCTTAGGGTCTGTAGCCGTAATGGCAATCCTCACACTTCCGGGAGCCTTCGCAATAAATTCGACAAGACCGTCCTCTGTCTCAACAAACGAAACGACACGGTCATTTGTAGCAGTATAATGGAATGAAAGCGCATCATTGTCACCGTCGGAAAAACAGTCATAAGGATTGAACAGGACAGTGGCCCCTGCACCGTCCAGGCAGATTTCAGCGGCCTCAAGGAAAACAGGGATATTGTTCTCCATCACCGTGAGTTTCACGGGGAGCACCGTAGAAAGCCCGAATGCATCTGTGGCCGTAATTGAACATTCATATTCCCCGGCCTGGAGTTCCAGTGCATTGACAGTCAGTTCCACTTCACTGTCAGAAAGTTTCACGAATGTAACTCCGCTCAGACCTCTATTATCCCATGTGATTTCAACACTCTGCCTGTCAGGATCGGAAACAGTGTATAGCCTTGTCGCTGTTTCAGAGGCCCGGAGCACAAGTTCCGAATCATCATCCACGGTGATTTCCGGTGCACGGTTCTCTTTAGTGCTCACAGCTTCAGGAGATGTGACGGCAGAAGGCTCCCCAAGGATATTCGCCGCAGCTACAGCACAGTAGTACGTAGTATTGAACTCAAGTCCATCAAGGGTGAAAATGACCTTCCCGTCCTCTGTCTCCTCAAGGCCTGAGACTTTGAATTCAGCTCTGTCCACTCCATCCAGATCATCCGGAGAGAACGAGGATGTGCTGTAATACACGTACATATAGCTCGCCCCGTTTCCACGCGCATCCTCCGGGACATCTGCTGTGAAGATTATGCTGTTCCCGGCCACTTCCGTACTGAATCCGGCCACCGGCCCCATCTGGGGAGTATCCATGACAGCCCCAAGAGCCGCAGCGGCATCAAGAATACCGCTTCCAAGCATTCCCCTTCTGTCAGCGTTGTACTTGTATATTGACGGGTCGGCCGTGTTGACGATAAGCTTGAAAAGGTTGTCAGAAGTAAAACCATCTTCTTGAGTCCTGGTGGAAAGGACAAGGGCAGCTACACCGGACACATGCGGGCAAGCCATGGATGTACCCTGCTCTGTCCCGTACATATCATCTGCAAATGTACTGTAGACCCC
>JADIMJ010000038.1 GCA_017694835.1 Candidatus Cryptobacteroides gallistercoris | reverse complement strand
GGATGACGATAACCGAATATAATAATAGGAGAAACAATATTATGGGAAAAATCATTGGTATTGACTTGGGAACCACGAACTCATGCGTGGCAGTCATGGAAGGCAACAAGCCTACCGTAATCATCAACAACGAAGGCCAGAGGACTACACCTTCAGTGGTCGCGTTCACCGACGGAGGTGAAAGGAAGATAGGTAACCCTGCCAAAAGACAGGCCATAACCAATCCTCACAAAACAGTCTTTTCCATCAAGAGATTCATGGGAGAGACATACGATCAGGTAACCAAGGAAGTCGAAAGAGTACCTTACAAGGTAGTCCGCGGTGAAAACAACACACCGAGGGTGGACATCGACGGAAGGCTTTACACGCCACAGGAAATTTCGGCTATGATTCTTCAGAAAATGAAGAAAACCGCTGAAGACTATCTCAGACAGGAAGTGACAGAAGCCGTCATAACGGTACCTGCATACTTCTCCGATTCTCAGAGGCAGGCTACAAAAGAGGCCGGAAAAATTGCCGGACTGGATGTAAAGCGTATCATCAACGAACCTACGGCAGCAGCCCTTGCATACGGCCTTGACCAGAAGAACAAGGACATGAAGATAGCCGTTTACGACCTTGGCGGCGGTACATTCGATATATCCATCATGGAGCTCGGAGACGGCGTATTCGAGGTCAAGTCGACCAATGGCGATACCCACCTCGGAGGAGATGATTTCGACCAGGTCATCATAGACTGGCTTGCATCGGAATTCGCAGCAGAGAACGGCGGCATAGACCTGAAGAAAGACCCTATGGCACTCCAGAGACTCAAGGAGGCTGCTGAAAAAGCCAAGATTGAGCTTTCAAGCCAGACTTCAACGGAAATCAACCTGCCTTACATCATGCCGGTGGACGGTATTCCTAAGCATCTTGTAAAGACACTGACAAGGGCCAAATTCGAGCAGCTCGCCGACGACCTCTTCCAGAGGACAATCGAGCCATGCCGCAAAGCCCTCCAGGACGCCAACCTTCAGCCGTCTGACATAGACGAAGTCCTGCTTGTGGGTGGCTCAACACGTATCCCTGCCGTCCAGGAGATTGTGAAGAAATTCTTCGGCAAGGAGCCTAACAAGAGCGTCAACCCTGACGAGGTAGTAGCAATCGGGGCATCAATCCAGGGCGGTGTGCTTGCCGGTGACGTAAAGGATGTGCTTCTTCTTGATGTCACTCCGCTTTCACTCGGCATCGAGACCCTCGGCGGCGTAATGACCAAGCTCATCGAGTCCAACACTACAATTCCTACAAGGAAATCCGAAGTGTTCTCGACAGCAGCCGACAACCAGCCGTCAGTTGAGATACATGTCCTCCAGGGCGAAAGGCCTATGGCCAAGGACAACAAGGAAATCGGAAGATTCCATCTTGACGGAATTGCTCCGGCTCCAAGAGGCATTCCTCAGATTGAAGTGACATTTGACATTGACGCCAACGGTATCCTCAATGTCTCCGCAAAGGACAAGGCTACCGGCAAGGAGCAGAAAATCCGCATCGAGGCTTCATCCGGACTCAGCGAGGATGAAATCAAGAGGATGAGGGACGAGGCAAAGGCCAACGAGGCAGCCGACAAAGCCGAGAAGGAAAGAGTCGACAAGATCAACGGCGCCGATGCCCTCTGCTTCCAGACAGAGAAGAACCTCAAGGAATACGGGGACAAGATTCCTGCCGACAAGAAGTCAGCAATTGAGTCTGCTCTCAACAATCTCAAGGAGGCTGTTAAGAATCAGAACATCTCTGACATCGACAGATACAACAGCGAACTTGAATCTGCATGGCATGCCGCATCCGAAGATATGGCAAAAGCCGCAGGCGCACAGCAGGGCGGTCCTCAGAACCCTTATCAGGGAGGGCCTCAGGGTCCACAGAACGGACCTGACGACCAGGGACCTGACGAGCAGTAATCATTGCACGACATAACCGGAGACTCTCCGGGCATCAAAGCGGACGATCCGATACAAAGGACCGTCCGTTTTTTATTCAACAAGTGTCAAAGTCATATTCAATATGGACCAATGTCATGTTCAATAAGAGTCAAAGTCATGATAATAGGCTTCAATGATATAATTCTCCAGGCTCCGGCCGAAATCATACTGCCGGGCAAAATGCCAGTAGCCCCAGGAATTGTACATGTCGGCCGTATGCCTGTCAATCTTCAGCTCTTCCACACTGTGCAGACCGCCTATCAGGCAGAATTCAAAGTCTCCCGGCCCCTTTCCGAAGACTCCGTCAAGAGCCATATATACCGTTTCATATGACTGCTGCGGATTGCTTATGGCCCCGGGGATTTCAAATGAATCCACGGCATACCCGCCGACAAGTGAGTTGAGCCTGCATCTGTATCCGGTGTCACAGTCATAGATTTCCACAGGATACAGATTGCTCCAGAAATCCTCGTGCCCGGGCATCGACCACCTGCTCAGCGGCACATAAGTCCGTTCTACCCTGCTTGTTCCGGGTCCTGAAATACTGATGTCCACGGAAGAAATGACACTCACATACAATACTATGTCCAAAGTATAGTATCCGCATACTTCCTGCCCGGAATGAGGATTGAAGACACTGCCCTTGAATATGTATGAACCGTTTGCGAAGAATTCATCGGCGGAGAGTTCCGCAGGGGGAAGAAGCGACAGATAACTCCGGCCGGTCTCAGCATCCCGGAACGGGCCGTCCAGAAGCCCGGTGAATTTTCCGTCAGCATTTGCCCATGTCTCAGCCATGGTCTTTCCTTCATCTTCTGCCAGAAATCTTCTGACTTCCCATTGCGCATCCTGCAGAAGAGTCCGGTCAAGCAATATCCTGTCCGAATGCATGTCATCAGGAGCAATCTGAAAATTATAATATTCCCCCATATATCCCTGCCGCCGGAAAGTCTTGCCGACCGAGACACGGACTTCAGTATCGGCCATACCAGAAAATCCGGGAGCTCCGTTGTGCAGGAGCAGCACAAAATCCTCAGGTACGGTTTCATCCGATTTCAGCACCCACATCTCCCCGGCGCTCAGATAATCCTCGTCTCCGTCATCCCATCCTGAAGTCGTAAACCTGAAATCAAGATAGGCTTCATGTCCTTCAGGCCCGGATATCTCAATGCAGTCCATATAGTCCCAGAAAAATTCATCATGGACAGATTCATCCCAACGGCTGCTGACAGGCTCCGGGGCGAAGAATTGTCCGGAATCCAGATAATCCCATTCCCCGTCCGCCAGAAACAGCTGGAACTCGGTGCACAATCCGCTGTCGGCAAGATATATTTCATTCACTTCGGACGTATAGAGCATGTATCGCGGATACTGCCTGTTGTCCAGGATGACTTCAGCAGATTTCCTGCCCTGCGTGATTTCAATGGCCGTAGTGCCGAGACTCTTTCTGTTCCAGACATATACGGTGGACCTCGACCGGCTGTCCCCCGGGACATAATAGAATTCATGAGCTCCGGCTTCCAGGACAATCATGTCGTCAGTGCATGGAGCACCCACCTTCAATGTGTCCTTGCCGCAGACCAGGAAAACGGGATTGTCCTCTGATGCCGTGCTGAAGTCAATCCGGCCCCAGGCCCGGGCATACTCCGACAACTCGGCAGTGTATTCCGTGAATTCATCAGGGGCATAGACCTCCACTTCGCATATGCCATAAGCATTTACTGCAGGACAATACGCATACACTGCCGTCTCTCCCGGAGAAACCGCACAGACATTGCCGTTGCCATCCACCGCGGCGACTGCCGGATCTGCTGATGTAAAGATAACTTCTGAATATTCCATGGCCGGCACTTTCAGCAGCACGGAGGCACTGACAGGGAGTTCCAGCCTATGGTCGGAAATCTGAAGTTCTCCGTCCGATATGTCAACGCGCCATGAATCTTCATGAATGCCGGATGCCGTGGCGACAAAAGGAATCTCGTACCTGTGGTTCCGCCTGAGTTTCCAGTCAAGCGCAAGACAGTAGTCCACATCAGCCGTGACAAGCCCCGAAGAATTGGTTATCCTGCCCTTTATCCTGATTGCAGTACAGTCTTCCGGCAAATCCCCGGACTGCAGCCCGCCGTCGGGGGCAGGCTTTTCATTGGGACTTGACATGTCCTCGAACATATACAGGCACAATGAACCGTCATTCATCAGGTCACTGATATCATTCCCTGTGGAAAAATCCCCGTTTCCTCTCCGTTCAGGGACGGATTGGCCGAGGAACGGCGCCATGTCAAGCGGCGAATTCTCCATCACGACGGAGGACAGAGCCAGACGCAGGTCTTCGGCATGGCTGAAGCTCAGGACAATCTCGCTCACGGCCCGCTTCATAAGTATGCTGACGCCATGCTGACCCGATGACATGTCAAGAAATGCATGTCCTCCCATGGGAAGAGAGCCTGAGGACACAAGGTCACCGGCATCGGAAATACGCAGCCGGAAATCAGCCAGTTCCCCTGAACCGGCCGGTGCAGTAACTTTTCCCGCATTCGCCAGGGCATAGATTTGGTATTTCCCTCCGTCGGGTATTTCCACATCCGCCTCGGCCTGTCCGGCAATGTATCCGGAATGGACCAGCCTTCCGGAATCATCATATACGAAAATATTGGCATCGGCAATTCTGCCGTCATCCGACAAGGCATCCCCGACAAGACTTCTTGTATAGCCGGACATACCCTGTGACGCATCTGTAACAAGGCTGACCTTCACTGTCTTCATACCTGCCGGGCTATCCGGTTCACATGGTCCAGGGACAACTTCTACGGTACAGCCTCCCAAAAATATCAATGCGGCATATGCCGTCAGACAAGGCACTGTCTCTTATACACATCTCCGAGCCCACGAGACATGGTTCTTATCTCG
>JADIMJ010000037.1 GCA_017694835.1 Candidatus Cryptobacteroides gallistercoris | reverse complement strand
GGGAATAGACGGAGTCTCCGAGGATTTCTTTCAGACGGACTGTCTGTTCCTCCATCATCGCAATGTCGTCGCTATGCGTGCCTTCGTAGATTGAAAGCCTCAGCCTTACTCCTTTGAGCGGGTCGGGCAGGTAGGCAAGATGCATGGATTCAGGGAGGGAGTTCTCCCAGTCTTCGAGTTTTTTTGCAAGGGCAGACTCGGCAATGCCGTATGTCATGACTGTACGGTGAAGTATTTCTCCGGTCCCGAAATGGGCGCGGATGTCAGCCAGCACGTCGTCCAGGGCGCCGATGGCCTCAAATGGCACGCCCGGAAGCGAATACAGGGCGCATTTGTGCCCGAATTCCGCAGGACCGAAGCGGAATACCATTACAGGTGCCGTGCCGAGCCGGTTCGGGATGACATCACATTTTTCAGGCACTGATGCCTGGCGGCGGTTGATGTCCAGCATGTCCAGCCCGCGTGAACGGAGCAGCCCGCGTATAATTTCAAGCTGCCCGCTGTCTTCCCTGTATGCGGTGCTGCCGGAAAGTTCCGCCAGTGCATCCTTGGTAATGTCATCTTTTGTGGGACCGAGGCCTCCGGTGACTATCACTATGTCGCAGAGTGCAAGCTCCCTGCGCAGATTGTCCAGAATTTCATGCCTGTCATCTCCTACGGAGAGCATTCTGGTGACTCTTATGCCCATGTCATTGAGGGCTCTGGAAATATGCGACGAATTGGTGTCTACAATCTGGCCGATCAGGATTTCATCGCCGATGGTGCATATCGAAGCCTTTGTCATTTTGCAAGAGAGTTGTGGAGATGGCGGACTATCTTTTTGACCAGTCCGGGACCTTCATATATGAATCCGCTGTATATCTCGATGAGGGAAGCTCCTGCAGCGAGCATTTCTTCCGCCTGTTCCGGGGACATGATTCCTCCGACGCCGATTATCGGCAGCCTTCCGCCCGTTTTCCCAGCAATCTGCTTTACCAGAGCGAGGCTTTTTTTGTAGAGCGGTGCCCCGGACATGCCCCCGTTGCCGATTTTTTCTATTTCTTCCGGGCTTAGGGTAAGTCCCTCCCGGCTTCTGGTGGTATTGCCGGCCACGACCCCGTCAATGCCTGCCCTGATGGAATATTCAAGGATACTGTCTACCTGTCCGAATGATATGTCCGGGGACAGCTTGATGAGAAGCGGCTTGCGAACAGGACGGCTGTTTCTCTCCGCAAGCAGCCTGTCCGTGATGCCTGACAGGAAAGACACATCCTGCAGGTTGGTCAGTCCTGTCACATTCGGGCATGAAACGTTCACGACGAACATGTCGGCGAAGTCATACATGACTGTAAAAGCCTTGAGATAGTCTTCCGCGGCGTTTTCATTGCTGCAGGAGGCATTCTTGGAAATATTGGCTGCAATGATTGTCTCAGGCCTGCGTTTCTTCAGATTGGAGGCCGCATGGCGGACACCCTTGTTGTTAATGCCCATCCGGTTGATGATGGCCCGGTCCTGAATGACCCTGAAAAGCCTCGGCTTGGGATTGCCGTCCTGCGGTTCCGGTGTCAGGGAGCCTATTTCGATGAAGCTGAAGCCGAAGTCGGACAGTTCATTGTAATGGTCTCCGTTCTTGTCCAGCCCTCCGGCAAGGCCGACAGGATTTCTGAAGCGGAGTCCGAAGACTGTCTTTTCAAGTCCGGAAGAGTCTGTGCGGAAGATGGACCGGACTATATTTCTGGCAAAAGGGACAGCCCTCAGCACTGACAGGGCTGAAATTGTCAGATTGTGCGCCGTTTCGGCGCTGAAGCAGAAAAGGACGGGTCTGATAATCGATTTATACATGTTGCAGTCTATTTGGTTCCCCGGAAATGCGGGTTCACCGCAAATATACATCTTAAAATTGTTTTTGTGTCCCCGCCGTCAGAATTCCTGAAAAGTATTGTCGTCATAGAAAATGACGATTTTGACTGCAGACCTTTGTCTTACAGCAGGTTCTGGCGATATTTCCTGTTTTTTCCCCTCCATGGCTCCGGTATTTGCAGGGGAGTCGCGGTCCTGTGCGGACAGAGGCGTTTCTCCGGGAGTCTTCGGCAGATGCTGCGGTTCAGGCACGGACTCCTGTTCAGGCTGTGCCGGAAGTTCCTGGCCGAAAAAGTCAGGAAGGTCTTCGAACAGGTTTATCTGGGCCGGAGACTGAGTGCCGCCCCGGGCTCCGGCTGCATTGACTGCATTCTTGTACATCTTCCCCTTGCCGGACAGAAGCCATTCTATGTTGAGTTCGGGGTAGCGTTTCATCATGCTGATGAGAAAATCATATCCCGGCTTGTTCCTTCCTGCAAGAATGTGGGAGACACTTGCCCTCGCGACACCTATGCTGTCGGCAAATTGCGCCTGGTTTATGTTTTCCGCAGCAAGAAACTGTTGTAAACGCTCATTCATAATTGTCAATCATTTGATTTACAAATGTAGTAAATATTTTGTCAATAAATGCAAACTATTGTTGATAACATTTGTGAAATCAAATTAACACAATATCTAACTAATTGCTGCATTAATTTATATTAACTAATATAAAATTCTGATTTAGTGTAATATAAATATACTATTCGTGCTAATATGCCGTTTATTTCCAGTCCAGATGCAAAATATACATTCAATACATGTATTAAAA
>JADIMJ010000036.1 GCA_017694835.1 Candidatus Cryptobacteroides gallistercoris | reverse complement strand
CAGAGCATGATATGGAAGAATTTATCAACGGAATTAAGGATTTGACGATATGACAGAGTATACAAGTTCAAGAAAAAGAAAAATTCAGGATGATCTCGGTATCAATGATGCCAAAGAACAGTCTCAGCTTGAAAAGGCCAAGGCCAAAGAAGAGGAGCGCCGGCTCAGGAAAGCCATGCGTCAAGCTGAAATTGAATCATCAGCGTCATACCGCATGACAAAATGGATAGCCAACACCATGGACAAGTATTTTCTGGATCCGATACTCGGTTTTGTCCCGGGCTTCGGAGACACCCTGACATCAGTGATGAGTCTGCCGTCCATCTATGTCAGCCTTTTCCAGGTGAAGTCGATACCTCTGACTCTTGCAGTCATTTTCAATATCCTGAAAGATGCTCTCATCGGGATGATTCCGTTCTGGATAGGCAATATATGCGACCTCTTCAACCGCTGCTATCTGCAGAACATGCGTCTGATAGTAGGCTTTGTCGAAGATGACAAAGCCATCATAGATGAAGTGAACAGGAAATCAGTGTGGATGGCAATCCTGATAGTAATCTTCTGTTTCCTCATCTATCTGATGGTTCTCCTCGTCAGGAAAGTCGTCGAATGGGTCGGCAGCTGGTTCTGATTGTTTGCAGATTAATGAAAGACAATATTAGACGAGGTCTTATCTGAGAAATATGATTTGAATGCAGTCCTTGTCAAGAAACCTGTTATGGAAATCAATGAAAGGAAATTCGTTACGAGAGGTGGAGAATGGCATATCAATACCAGATACGGCAAAGTAGTGACTGATGGAAATTCAGTCAGATTTCCCGGCAATCCAAATGACTATTATAGAAAGAAGTCGATAGAGAAGTTTGCAGGATTTATTGCCGACAACATTGATAAACTTTCTGATATTCATAGGCATGTCATTACGGAAACGGCTGATGACGATAAAATAGGAAAAGAGTTTGACCGGATACATTCAGAATGGAGTGCATTTAACAACCATGAGAGAAAGATTCGGGCAATGCTATATACAAAAAGGTAACGACGGAGATGAATTGTGGTTCAAAACAATTGCAGAATTTCCGAAAGACATGGATGACGAAAAGTTCATCTTCCAATTCGAATCACAGATAAGTCATATACATGATATGATGACAGAAGTCTTAGACAGGGAAGATGAGTATGAATCAGATGAAGACGGAAACACGGCAACTCGGAATGAAGACATCGGGAATCGGGAAGAAGTAATGACGATTTTCAAATATTTAAAAGATGCAGGATTATGTGAACATGAGCCGGAAAACGATGCCATTGTATTTAATCTGGACGGCGCGGAAAGATGCTTTGTCGTTCTGGAATATGGTTACTTTATATATCATGATATTTGGGCTTCTGAAAAGCAGCACCATACTTTTGAAAGCGAGGCCGAAGCTGCGACCGATATCATAAATGATACGCCTAATATGATTCAGATTTACCGTATTGATGACGGCGAGGAACACGGGATGAGGTTCTCATGGTTCTTTGATGAATTCCCTGCAAATAATGCAGAAGCGTTTATAAGCGATATTAAAGCAGTGGCGGAAGCAATGGATTCTTACATTTTCTATAATTTCGTCCAGACGCCCATGAGCGAACCACGAAAGTCGCCATCCGTCAAGGAATTTCAAGATTCCTTTGCGGCATTTTTCGAAGTCCTGGAACAATATCGTCCGGACTGTGTGATAGCATGGGGCAAGAGGCTTTATGAGCGTCTTCCGCCGGCAGGACGCCAAGGAAAGACGGTGCTATTGCCGGACGGTACATCACTGGAAACATGGGCGTATGTTCTGTCTGACGGGAAATGCGTGGCTGTACTGCCGATACAACATCCTTCTTCCGGTTTTTCCTGGGATTTTTGGCATGAGGCCATAATGGGATTTCTCGGAGGTCAATTGTAGATTCTGCACCGGAGGATAATCCGTGGGCAATCCAAGGGGGATTTGATGTTCTGGTTTATTTATTTTTTTTTAAATTTGCGGGAGTTCCGGAATTTCGAAAAATAGAATTTTATGGGAAGGACCGTACGCGCAAAAGTCTTTATATTGACATCCATTGTCTTGCTTGTCTTTTCATGCATGTCCGCACATGCGCAGTATAAAGACATGCCGCTCACTTCCGGAGGAAAGCAGATTGAGCGTAAAGGAGCATATTTCTATGATGGGGATGAGCAGCTCTGTCCGGAGCAGCTGGCAGGATTTCTTGCCCATACTGACTTTACTTCCGTTCAGGTGGAAAAATACCAGAAAGGTTTCAATGCCGGCAAGGGCCTTCTCATAGGGTTCGGTTCTCTGACTGGCGCCGGCTTGATTACAACGGGAATAGGAGTCGTCGGGGTCATGGCTGAGGCTATTGCCGTCGGAGTCGGCACTGCATTTCTTGCTCCTCTTTTTGTTTTTGCCGGTTCCGAATCATCTTCAGACATGCAGTTTGAGAGTAAATTCATATATGTCACATATGCGGGCCTGGCGGCAGCCGGGGTGGGCATACTTGGCCTGGCCGCCGGAACAACTGTCTACTGTGTCTACAAGAAGCGTCTCAATAGGGTGGAGGATGCCCTCAATTCGAGGCCGGTGGACATTCAGGTCTCGGTCGGTGCACAGAAACACAGAGTCGGGCTTGCAGTGAACTTCTGAGATTCAGGGGGACGCATCAGTAGAATCAGAGGACGCATCAGTTGAAGAGATCAGGATTCAGATATTCCAGTAAGGTTGCCCTGCGCTTCAGGCGATGGAGCAGACATGCCTATTCGGCATTCTGTTCCATTGGGAGGATTGTGACCATCGGACATCTGTCGCAGGGCATTGCCGATGCTTCTCTGCGGAAAGACAAAGGCATACAGTCTGTCTCTCTTTCGCGGCAGCTGTCTGAGGCGGACGATGGCTCTTCGGCCCCGGGATTTTGCCGTACGGAGGATTTCCCGCCGGACCTCGCTTCCCTGTGGAACTTCGCTTTCCTGCTGATGCCTGGAGTCTTGTTCTTGAGAATACAGTCTCCGGCAGGTCTTGTATGTAAACCTCTTTCCGCAGAGCATGTGTCAGCCGTACGCAGGACCATGGCCTGTCATGCTATATCGCGCCCGATGGAAAGCATTTTTGGCTCCATCGGGCGCGCTTTTGCCGGAAAATCGCGGCCGTCGGATATGAGAAATGGCCTCCACCTGAAAAATGAATGATAAAAGATGAAGAATAATGAATTAAGAATGAAAAACATGACTTATAATCCTGAAGAAATTGTCTCCCGCGGAGGCATCAGCGCCGGCGAGGCAGTCATAATGTCAAAGACGCTACCGACCGGAGAATTGCTCGGTCTTGCCGCAGAAGTAATGCGTCTGGCATGTCCTCCTGTCTTTGACACATGTTCCATAGTCAACGCAAAGTCCGGCCGTTGCCCTGAGGACTGCAAATGGTGCGCCCAGTCGGCCCATTGGCATACCGGAGCGGAAGAGTATCCTCTATTGTCTCCAAAGACACTGCTTGAGGCGGCCCAAAGATGCAAGTCGCAGGGAATCGGAAGGTTCTCCATAGTGACGAGCGGAAGGAGACTGAAGAAAGACGAAGTCGCACATGTCTGTGAGGCGGCTGAACTCATAGAAAGGGAGTGCGGGATATATCTTTGCCTGTCGGCGGGCCTGCTTGACAAGGAGGATTTCGTGCGTCTCCGCAAGGCCGGGGTAAGACGGTGCCACTGCAATCTCGAGACGGCACCTTCCTTTTTTCCCTCTCTCTGCACGACGCATGGCCAGAGTCAGAAAATCAAGGCCTTGGATGATGCCCGTGAGGCCGGCTTGGAAGTGTGCAGCGGAGGTATCATCGGAATGGGGGAGACCATGGAGCAGAGGATTGAACTTGCCTCTGTCCTCAAAAGTCTGGGGGTGGAGTCGGTGCCTGTGAATATCCTTTCCCCGATCAGAGGCACTGCCCTCGAATCCCGGTCTCTGATTGGAGAAGACGAGATTCTGCGGACAATATCAGTCTTCCGGATCATGATGCCGTCGGCCCGCCTGAGGTTCGCGGGAGGAAGGGCCAGGCTTTCGGAAGAGACGCTGATGAAGGCTTTCCGCTCTGCGGTCAACGCAGCCATCATAGGGGACATGCTGACAACAGTCGGCGCGGATGTCTCCACCGACATGGCCAGGATTAAGACTGCAGGATATACTTTATGAGCCATGGAATCACATTTATAAGCTCTGGAATCATATCATATTTTAAAATACATGTCAATTATTACTGAAATGGCAATATTACTGAAGCAGCAATGAAAGAAAAAGATTTTGGAAAACTTACGGATGACTTCGACAGGGAGCACCTGTGGCATCCATATACATCGGCGACTCATCCGCTTCCGGCGTACAGGGTCCGGGAGGCGCACGGATGCCGCATAGTGCTGGAAGACGGTACTGAACTCATTGACGGCATGTCTTCCTGGTGGTGTGCGGTGCACGGCTACAACCATCCGGTGCTTAATGCCGCGCTGAAGGAGCAGATGAATAAAATGTCGCATGTGATGTTCGGCGGCCTCACGCATGAGCCGGCAATTGAGCTCGGAAAGGCTCTCCGCCGGATTCTTCCCGAAGAATTCACCCGTATATTCTATGCGGACAGCGGCTCGGTGGCCGTTGAGGTGGCCATGAAGATGGCCGTCCAATATCATTATGCGGCAGGCAGGCCGGAAAAGACGGATTTCGTGACCATCCGCTCCGGCTATCACGGCGACACATGGAATGCCATGTCGGTATGTGACCCCGAGACGGGGATGCACGGGATATTCGGCCCGGCCCTTCCCGCAAGATACTTTGTGCCGTCTCCGCGCAGCCGCTTCGGAGGGGAGTGGCATCAGGATGACATCCTTCCTCTGGAGGAAATGCTTGAATTTCATCATGAAAGCATTGCGGCCCTGATTCTGGAGCCCGTTGTGCAGGGGGCCGGCGGGATGTGGTTCTATAATCCGGAATACCTCAGGCAGGCGGCCGCCCTTTGCCGCAGGTACGGCATCCTGCTCATCTTTGATGAGATAGCTACGGGATTCGGCCGGACAGGAAAGCTTTTCGCATGGGAGCATGCCGGAGTGAAACCGGACATAATGTGCATAGGGAAGTCCCTGACCGGAGGATATATGACACTTTCGGCCGTCCTCACGACAGACGATGTGGCAGAGGCGATATCGGACAATTATCCATATGCCTTCATGCACGGACCGACATTCATGGCCAATCCCCTTGCCTGCGCTGTGGCCCGGGCAAGCATAGGCCTGCTGCTTGAATCTGACTGGGAGCAGAAAGTCCGGGCGCTGGAGGCGCAGATGAGAAAGGAACTGGCGCCGGCGGCCGCATTGCCGCAGGTGGCCGATGTGAGGGTGCTGGGAGCCATAGGGGTCATCGAGACAAAGCGTCCTGTTGACATGGCTTTCATGCAGCGCCGTTTCATAGAAGAAGGCATCTGGGTGCGCCCGTTCGGAAGGCTGGTCTACATCATGCCGCCTTTCATCATTTCCAGTGAAGAACTTTCACATCTGACATCTTCATTGGTCAGGATTGTCTCCGAAATGCCGGCGGAAGAGTGACTGCCGAATTATAATTGCATATAACAGACATGAAGAACAATGTATATTTCGTGAGCGGCACGGACACCGGGGTGGGCAAGAGCTATGCGACCGGTTATCTTGCAAAGGTCTGGAATACTTCCGGAAGGAGGACGATAACCCAGAAACTGGTGCAGACCGGCAACACGGATGTGTCCGAGGACATAGAGGTCCACAGAAAAATCATGGGATGCGGCATGCTTCCGGAGGACGGGCTGAAGCTTACCATGCCTGAGATATTTACATATCCTTGTTCCCCGCATCTTGCCTCGGAAATAGACGGCAGGGAAATCGATTTCGGCAAGATAGAAGCCTCGGTGGGTGAACTTTCTGCAAAGTATGATGCCGTGCTGCTTGAAGGGGCGGGCGGTCTGATGGTTCCCCTCACCAGGAGCCTGCTGACTCTGGACTATGCGGCAGGGCAGGGCTGGCCCCTCATCCTCGTCACATCAGGGAAGCTCGGCAGCATCAACCACACCCTCCTCAGCCTGGAGGCTGCGCGCAGTCATGGCCTTGATGTCTTTATGGTAATGTTCAACAAGTATCCGCAGGAGGAAGACAGGACTGTTTCGGAAGACACGGAAAAATTCCTGAGGGACATTGTGGCGAGGGATTTCCCGGGGGCTGAATATATGGAGGTGCCGGTGATTGCGGGGACAGGAGAATGATTCCCCGGAAGATTTAATGAAGCCTGCATCACTGCAGGCTTCATTCATGGTTAGTTAGCAGTATTTCCCATTGGGATTTGTGTTATTGCTTGGTCAGTGGTTAGTATTTGACCGCTGTTCCGGAAAATCCGGAAATGTGACGGCCGTTGTATATATGAAATCTACCTCAGCCGTTACATTCATCAAATGTAGGCAAGTTTTTCAGAACCGCCAAATTATTTTTAAGAAAAGTTTAAATTTGTTTAAAAAATATCACGATATGACATGAATTATGCCCTTTTTTACAATTTCGGGTCTTCCTGCGTCTTGAGAAGGTCGGGCCTGAGCCTGCGGGTCCTTTCCAGAGCCTGCTCGTCCTGCCATTCCCGGATGAGCTTGGGATTCCCGCTCAGAAGGACATCTGGAACTTTCCATCCGTTGAATTCTGCCGGACGCGTATATATCGGTGCCGACAGCAGGCCGTCCTGAAAACTGTCGCTCAAGGCAGACGTCTCGTCGGTCAGGGCACCGGGAAGAAGCCGGATTATGGCGTCCGTGACCATTGCTGCAGGGATTTCGCCTCCGCTCAGGACATAGTCTCCGACTGATATTTCTCTGGTTATCAGATGCTCGCGGATTCTCTGGTCAATGCCTTTGTAATGGCCGCACAATATTATGATGTTTTCCATGAGGGAAAGTTCGTTGGCCGTCCCCTGGTCAAATATTTCGCCGTCAGGTGACATATAAATGATTTCATCATATCTGCGTTCTGCCTTCAGGCCTTCTATCATCTTGTATACAGGCTCCACCATAAGCACCATGCCTGCATCTCCTCCGTAGCTGTAGTCGTCGACCTGCTGTCTGGGGCCTTTCCCGTGGTCCCTGAGATTGTGCACATGGATTTCGGCGAGCCCTTTTTTGACGGCGCGTGCCACTATGGAATGGCCGAGCGGACTTTCAAGAAGTTCGGGTACAACTGAAATGATATCTATTCTCATAAAAATATTGAATATGTATTGGGTGCAAAAATAGCAAATTGATGGGAGTTTTACCAAAAAGTGGTATATTTGCAGGCTGTAACCTTTTTTGAAACCAATTAGACTCTGTTTGATTATGAGCGAAGAGATGATTCCTGAAGTCCCTGTGACATCTGAAACACCTGTGGACGATACTCCGTCTGTTCCTGTGGAAATTGTTTCTGTGCCTGCAGAAATTATAGAAGACAAGGCAGACGCACTTCCGGATTTTTCCGGCATGAGCCTTGCCGAACTGGCCGGACTTTTCGGGAAACTTTTGGAAGACGAGGATAGAATGAGGAAATCCAAGGAGGCTGAAGCCCTGAAGTCTGCTTTTTACAAGAGGCTTGTAAAGGAGAAGGCAGATGCCGGGTATGGCTCCGACGTAAAGGAACCGACCAGCCGCCTTCCGGAAGACGATGCCGAGAATGCGGAGACCGTGGCCCACGAGGCACCGGCAGAGGCTGAAACTCCGGCAGAGTCTGTGTCCGACAATCCTTTCGCTGAAATAGAGCGCGGTTTCAAGGAAATGTACAACCGCTACAAGAAAGAGCGTGCCGAATACAACAGGCAGCTTGAAAAGGAGCGTGAGCACAATCTTGCTCTCAAGCAGGCTGTGATAGAAGACCTCAAGGCTCTTCTTGAGAAACAGGAGGATGTGAATGCCACCTTCCCGGCATTCCGGGAGATACAGAACCGCTGGAGGGCAATCGGCCCCGTGCCTGTGCAGAGTTACCGTAACCTCAATGACACATATCAGCTCTATGTCGAGCAGTTCTACGACATGGTCAAGATCAACAGGGAGCTCCGGGACCTTGATTTCAAGAAGAATCTCGAGGTGAAGGAGAAATTCTGCGAGGCTGCGGAGAAGCTTGCGGAAAGCGACAACATAGTAGAGGCCTTCAGGGAACTGCAGAAGCTTCATGAGCAATGGAAAGAGTATGGTCCTGTGGCAAAACAATACAGGGAGTCGGTCTGGGAAAGGTTCAAGGCTGCCACGGCTGTGATAAACAAGAAATATCAGGCATTCTTCGAGGGCCTGAAGGAGCAGCAGACCGAGAATCTTGCCGCGAAGACCAGGCTCTGCGAACTGGTAGAGGCCATAGCGGAGAAGGAGATTGCTTCTTCCAACGAATGGAACACGCTTTCAAAGGAGATAGAGGACATCCAGAAGCAGTGGAGGCAGATAGGGTTCGCCACAAAGAAGGAGAACCAGAAGATATATGACAGGTTCCGTGCGGCATGTGACAAGTTCTTCAACCGCAAGCGGGACTTCTATGCCGAGTACAAGGAGAACATGAATGACAATCTCAAGAAGAAGATTGCATTGTGTGAAGCCGCCGAGGCGCTGAAGTCAAGCACCGAATGGAAGAAGGCCACCGACCAGTTCATAAACCTCCAGAAGCAGTGGAAGGAAATAGGGGCAGTTCCCCGCAAGAAATCGGAACAGCTCTGGAAGAGATTCCGTGCGGCATGCGATGAATTCTTCAATGAAAGGGACAAGCACGCCAAGCCGGAAAATGACTATTACGGCAATCTCAAGGCCAAGAAACGCCTCATTGAGGAAATCAATGCATATCAGCCGTCCGGCGATGACGAAGAAAACATGGCAGCCATGGCTGACTTCATGGAGAGATGGCGGCAGATAGGCTTTGTGCCGTTCAAGGAAAAGGACAATATCGCGAAGAGTTTCAAGGAGGCCCTGCAGGCAAAGTTCCCGGACATTTCCTCATCGAAGGTGCGCAAGACCAAATATTCGTCGTCTCCTAAGAGCGAGCGTGACCGTCTGGTCCAGAAATACATGAAGAAGGAGCAGGACATAGTCACATACGAGAACAATATAGGCTTCTTTGCGATGTCCAAGAATTCCGAGCCGCTCATCAGACAGATGCAGGAGAGGATTGACAAGGCAAAGGAAGAGCTCAAGGAGCTTGAGGAGCAGATAAGGGCGCTGGACGCCGCACAGGACGAGAAGTAGAAATTTATGAACAAGAATTCAGTAATCGGATTTATTCTGATATTCGTGATTCTCTTCGGATTTTCATGGTATCAGTCAAGACAGTATCAGAAACAGGTAGAATATCAGGCGCAGCTAGATTCAATCGCGAGGTCTGAAAAGGCATATGCCGATTCCCTATGGCTGGCAGAGCATCCTGAAGACACGGTTGCACAGTCAGGTCCCGCACAGGGCCTCAGGGGAATGTCTTCCCGGCCGAATATATTCAAGGACAGTCTCCTTGATGCGGCATATGCGGATTCTGCGTCTTTCGTCACACTTGCAAACGACAAGGTCGAGATTGTCTTCACCACCAGGGGAGCGCAGCCTTATTCAGTGAAGATAAAGGACTACAAGGCATACGACAGCACTGACTTGTATCTGATCAGGCCAGGAATGAGCCAGTACGGCGTCGGGATTTATGCCGGCGAAAACATCAACACCAAGGATTTCGTCTTCCAGGTGTCCGAAGCCACGGATTCTACTCTTGTGATGCGCCTGCCTTTTGCCAAGGGCGGCTACATTGAGCAGAAGTTCACTGTCGAAGAGGGCAGCTATATGGTGCGGAACTACATGTCTTTCGTGGATATGGGCAATGTCATTCCGCGCAATGTGTCGATGTTTGACATTGACTGGAATGTCGTCATCCCGAGGCTTGAGAAAGGCTACAGGAATGAGATGCAGTACTCGAAGCTTGACTATTGCTATCCGGGGGAAAAGAAACCTGAGCAGCTGGGCCGGGGCGGCCGTTCCGACGAGGAAAGGGTCGACTCGAAGGTGAGCTGGTTCGCATTCCAGCAGCAGTTCTTCTCTGCTATCGTCCGGGCTGATGATGATTTTGCTTCGGCAGCATTCGGAATCAAATTCTTTGAGGAGAACGACCCTGACAAGAATCTCATGGCATGCTATGCTGACCTCAGGTCGGAGTTTGACCTCAAGTCCGGCAATGCCACCATCCCCCTTGACTTTTATTTCGGACCGAACCATTACCGTACTCTGAAGAGCTATGACCAGCATTATGAGAGAATCATACCTCTCGGCGGTTCTGTCATAGGCCTTGTCAGCAGGTGGGTGATAATCCCGGTCTTCAATTTCCTCGGCAAGTTCATCAGCAATTTCGGAGTCATCATCCTGATTCTGACATTGCTCATCAAGCTGGTCGTCTCTCCGCTTACGATGAAGTCCTACATATCTTCGGCGAAGATGTCCGCCCTCAAGCCGGAAATGGACAAGCTGAACGAGAAATATCCGAAACAGGAGGATGCGCTCAAGAAACAGCAGGCCATGATGGACCTGTACAAGAGGGCTGGGGTGAGCCCTATGGGAGGATGCCTTCCGATGCTTCTCCAGATACCTGTCCTCTATGCGATGTTCCGCTTCTTCCCGGCCTCGATAGAGCTGAGGCAGCAGCCTTTCCTCTGGGCCGATGACCTGAGCGCCTATGATTCCATCTGGGACCTTCCGTTCAATATTCCGCTTTACGGAGACCATGTGTCCCTGTTTGCCCTGCTGATGGCCCTGTCGATGTTCCTCTATTCAAAGATGACTTCCAGCCAGATGTCCAATGACCCGAGCATGGCAGGAATGAAGTTCATGAGCGTGTGGCTTATGCCGATAATGATGCTCTTCATCTGTAACAACCTTTCCAGCGGCTTGAGCTACTATTATCTTCTCTCCAACCTTATCACAATGGCCCAGACATGGTTCGTGAAGAAATATGTCGTAAAGCCGGAGAAGATTCTTGCCCAGCTGAAGGCGAACGAAGGCAAGCCTCTTCCGAAGTCCAAGTGGCAGCAGCGTCTTGAGGAGGCGCAGAAGATGCAGCAGCAGATGGCGAAAGAGCAGGCAAAGAGACGCAGATAGACTGTCCGTTTTTCCGGAGGTGCCATGTCGCAGATTACTGACAGAATCAGACAGCTGAAGTCGGAACTTCCCGGCAATGTGATGCTCGTGGCGGTTTCAAAGTTCCATCCGGTGGAGGCCGTCATCGAGGCTTATGATGCCGGCCAGCGGGTCTTCGGCGAAAGCAGGCCCCAGGAACTTCTGTCAAAGGTCCGGTCCCTGGAAACTTCCGGATTGTGTCCTGACATAAGGTGGCATTTCATCGGCCATCTCCAGACCAACAAGCTCAAGATGGTCCTGCCATATGTCTCCATGGTCGAGTCGGTCGATTCGCTTCATCTTCTGGATGCAATTGACAGGTGGGGCGCCGAACACGGCAAGGTGACAGACATCCTCCTTGAATACCATATAGCTTCGGAAGACACCAAGCAGGGATTCAGCCGGGAGGAAATCCTTTCTGTCATGAAGGGCGCCGCCTGCGGCCATGTCCGGATCCGTGGCCTTATGGGTATGGCTACATTCACGGACGACGAGTCTGTAGTGCGTTCGGACTTTTCCCGTCTCATGTCCCTCTATGGGGAAATCGTCAGGCTGAGGGATGAAGGAAAATGTCCCGCGGCAGGTCCCGACTTCAACATCAGGTCTTTCGGCATGACGCATGACTACAGGATAGCCGTCGATATGGGCGCTGATGTCGTCCGCATAGGGACTTTCATTTTCGGAGAAAGGACGCAGACCGTTAAATAAAATAGGTCGCCGGTTGTTAAATTATTGTTAATTCGTCATTTCAGAAGGCCTCCTGACACGGGGCTTTTTTGTAAATCCATCTGCTCTGACTTATCTTTGCGCCGGGAGGCAAAATGCCGCCCTGCATATCATATGGACAGAAAACAGATTCTCATTTCAGTTCTGGCTGCTTTCTGCATGTACGGCACTGCAGAGGCGCAGCGCATAAAGGGCAGTGACACCCTTCTTCCGCTGACGCAGGAGCTCGCAGAAGAATATCTTTCGGAATATCCTGAAGGAGAGGTGATAGTCACAGGCGGAGGCACCGGAGTAGGCCTTGCCGCCCTTCCTGAAAAGACCACGGACATCGCAATGGCTTCCCGCCGCATCAAGTTCAGCGAAAAAATGAAATTCGCTGAAATAAGTCTCGATGCGAAGGAAGTCATTGTCGCATATGACGCGCTGGCGGTCGTGGTCAATCCGTCCAATCCTGTCGACAGCCTCACCAGGGAACAGCTGGAGGCAATTTTCAGAGGCAAGATTACCAATTGGAAAGAAGTCGGAGGCGAGGACAGGAAGATTGTAGTCTATTCCAGGGAGACATCTTCAGGCACCTATGAGTTTTTCAAGGAAAGTGTCCTGGACAACAAGAATTACATGAGCAGTATCCTGTCCATGCCGGCCACGGGGGCCATCATCCAGTCAGTGCGGCAGACAAAAGGCGCGATAGGGTACATAGGACTGGCCTATCTCAACAGATATGTCAAGGCTCTTGCCGTGTCATACGATTCGGGAGCGCACTATGCCTTTCCTTCAGTGGAGTCGGCCGCGGACGGGTCTTATCCGATTGTCCGCCCGCTGTATTACTATTACGACGCCACAAGGGAGGCTCTTGTCAGACCTTTCATATCGTTTGCGCTTTCCCCGCAGGGCCAGAAGTCAGTGCTTGAACAGGGATTTGTCCCGGTAAAATGATGGCTATGAAGAGATTTTTGGAAAAAGCTGTAAAATGGCTGCTCACAGCCAGCGGATTTGTCACAAGTCTGGTCATCCTGCTGATAATAGGATTTCTGTTCACCGAAGGGGCCGGGCTGTTCAGGGAACATGTGATAGAGGACGGATATGTCCTTGCCCTGAACAGTGAGAACCCTGTACGGGAGTTGTCGGCGGCCGACATCAAGGCTGTGTTTGATGAGGATGTCACCAATTGGCAAGAGTTCGGCGGGCCGGACCTTGCCATTGAGACTTTCCGCCTTGAAGATGCCGATGATTATTTCACTGAGGAGCAGCTCGGCCCGCAATATGAAAATGCCGGCACTCTCATCGCTTCCCTTGTCGGGAGTCGTCCGGGCATGGTGGCTTTCGTGCCGGAGTCGATGATTCCGGATGGTGCCCGGCTGAATTTCATAGAAGACAACACCATTTCTCCCGGTGAAGTATTCGCTGGAGCGGAGTGGTTCCCCACAGCAACTCCGGCTCCTCTGTTCGGCATGTGGCCCCTTCTTGCAGGAACATTGTGGGTGAGTCTCTTTGCGATTCTCTTTGCCCTTCCGTTCGGCATCAGCATCGCAGTCTATATGGCCGAAGTGGCTTCCGAAAAGGTCCGGAACATACTCAAGCCGATAATCGAGCTGCTCAACGGGATACCTTCTGTGGTCTACGGCTTCTTCGGTCTGATAGTGATTGTGCCTCTGCTTCAGCAGGTATTCGGACTTCCTGTCGGGGAAAGCGGACTTGCGGGCAGCATAGTGCTGGCGATAATGGCCTTGCCTACAATAGTGACGGTGGCGGAAGACGCCATGAGGAACTGCCCCCGTTCTCTCCGTGAGGCGAGTCTTGCACTCGGGGCCACCAAATGGCAGACAATATCCAGAGTGGTGATACCGTCTTCAATGTCCGGAATCGCTTCCGGCGTAGTCCTCGGCATCGGCCGGGCCGTAGGGGAGACAATGGCGGTGCTCATGGTGACAGGCAACGCCGCAGTCGTTCCGACTTCCATACTTGAGCCGCTCCGCACAATACCGGCGACGATTGCCGCCGAACTCGGGGAAGCCCCGGCCGGAGGCGCCCATTACCAGTCGCTCTTCCTGCTCGGCGTGATTCTGTTTTTCATCACATTCATCATCAACCTCAGCGTGGAGTACATTTCATCACGCAGCAAGGCCCAAAATAACTGATGCCATGGATAACCAGGAAACAAACAAGCATTCGGTCCCTGCATTCCCGGAAGGGTACAGCATCCGCAAGCGCCGTTCCCAGGCTGCGGCATTCGCCGTATTCCGGGTCCTGAGCCTTTTCATAGTGTTGATTCTGTTCGCCATACTCGGCTTCATCATCTGGAAGGGTGCAGGAGTCATCAGCTGGGATTTTCTTACAAAGGCCCCGGAGGACGGCATGACTTCGGGCGGAATTTTCCCTGCCATAGCCGGTACGCTTCTGCTCATGCTCGGCAGCGCCGCAGTCGCCTTCCCCATAGGAATCATGAGCGGCGTCTACATGAATGAATATGCCTCCAAGACAGGCTGGGCGGTGAAATTCATCAGGCTGATGACAAACAACCTCAGCGGAGTCCCTTCCATAGTGTTCGGACTTTTCGGCATGGCGCTCTTCGTGAAATATCTCGGTTTCGGGGACAGTATTCTTGCCGGGTCCCTGACCCTCGGCCTGCTTTCCCTGCCTCTTGTCATCAGGACAACCGAAGAGGCGCTGAAAGACATTCCTGACGGAATCCGGGAAGGCAGCCTCGCCCTCGGTGCCACCAAGCTCCAGACGATATGGAAAGTGGTGCTTCCGATGGGAATGCCGCGCATCATCACCGGGCTGATTCTTTCCCTCGGCCGCGTTTCCGGGGAGACTGCCCCTATTCTCTTCACCTGTGCGGCATACTTCTTCCCTCAGCTGCCGACCTCAATCTTTGACCAGTGCATGGCTCTCCCGTATCATCTCTATGTGATATCCACCAGCGGCACTGACATCGAGGCGCAGCAGCCCATAGCATACGGCACGGCACTCGTGCTGATAATCATAGTCCTTGTCATTAATCTCCTTGCCGGGCTTCTGCGCAGGCATTTTGAAAAGAGACTGAAGGTCAAGTGACGGTGATCCGTAACGATTATATTTAGAAATACATTGACTGATATGGAGAAAATTGAAGCCAAAGATGTGAATTTCTACTACGGGGACTTCCATGCGCTCAAGGGCATATCCATGGACATACCCCGGAACAAGGTGGTGGCTTTCATCGGTCCGTCAGGCTGCGGCAAGTCGACATTCCTCCGGCTGTTCAACAGGATGAATGACCTTGTCCCCGGTTCGAGGCTTGAAGGCAAGATTCTCATCGACGGACAGGACATCTACGGACAGGGCATCCAGGTAGACGAGCTCAGGAAAAATGTCGGCATGGTCTTCCAGCGGCCGAATCCGTTTCCCAAAAGCATTTTTGACAATATTGCCTACGGCCTGCGTGTCAACGGCATCAGGGACAAGGCATTCATAGAGCAGAAAGTGGAAGAGTCTCTCCGCGGGGCAGCGCTTTGGGATGAAGTCAAGGACAAGCTGAACGCATCCGCATACGCGCTTTCCGGAGGCCAGCAGCAGCGTCTCTGCATAGCCCGCGCCATGGCTGTGTCCCCGTCTGTCCTCCTGATGGACGAGCCTGCTTCCGCCCTCGACCCGATATCAACGGCCAAGGTTGAGGAACTGATCTGTGAGCTCAGGGACAAGGTGACGATAGTGATTGTGACCCACAACATGCAGCAGGCATCAAGGGTGAGCGACAAGACAGCTTTCTTCTATATGGGCGAAATGATTGAATACGATGACACTAAAGTCATATTCACCACTCCGCACAAGGAAGCCACACAGAATTATATCACAGGCCGTTTCGGATAGAATGACCTAATCCGGAAAGAATGATTTAAGTTATGGTAAAATTCATAGAATCTGAGCTCATGCAGCTCCGCAGCGAGGTGTACCAGATGTGGACACTCGTCTGCAACCAGATGGACCAGGCCAGACAGGCAGTCCTCGGAATGAACAAGGACATCGCTTCACAGGTGATGGTCCGCGAACGCAGGGTCGATGCCTTCGAACTGAAGATTGACAGCGATGTGGAGGATTTCATCGCCCTCTATTCCCCTGTTGCGGTAGACCTCAGGTTTGTCCTGGCCATGCTCAAGATAAACAATGACCTTGAGCGAATCGGGGACTATGCCGACGGGATAGCCCGCTTTGTAAGGGATTCGGACGCCGAGTCCCTGTGTGACGGACTTGCGGAAGAACTCCGGCTCAGGGAAATGTTTTCAGGTGTGCTTGAAATGATGAAGGACCTGCAGCAGGCCCTGGTCGACGAGGATCCGGTGAAGGCAACTTCGGTGATTTCGATGGATGACAGCCTTGACAAGATCAAATCTGCCTCTGCGGACATACTTGTCCGCTATGCCACGGCACATCCTGACTCCATCGCCCTGTGCATGGGGCTTGCCGGGGTCTTCCGCAAGCTGGAGCGCACAGGAGACCACCTCACCAACATCGCGGAGGAGATAGTATTCTTCATTGACGCAAAGGTGCTGAAGCATACGGCAGGAGGAGACATGTAGCCTTGGGGCGGGACTACATCAGTTTCCTGCGCATGAAAATATTCCTGAGGCTGACGTCCGATACGGCAGCCTTCGCACAGATGCAGGACATGAAAGAGAAGATGAGGAAGAGCATGCCAGCCGTCGTCATCATGTCCCCCATGCCGACAATCGGCGGCACTATGCCTCCGAAGACATAGCCTGCAGTACCGAGGAGGGCGGAGGCAATTCCTGCATTCTCCTGTTCGCATTCCATCGCAAGGGCATTGGAGGCTGTGAATGACATTCCTGTCATGCCGAGCAGGATGAACAGCAGACCTTCATAGAGCCAGAAGCCGCAGCCAGTCACAAGGGCAATGCACAGCATTATGCCGACGGCAAGCATTCCGTCCCCTGACACTGTGAGGGCCCTTTCCATGCTCCTGAACCTTGATGCGAGGGCGGAAGCCACGGCCATGCCTATGGCGTTGGCCCCGAACACGAGGCTGAATGTCAGTTGTGAAATGCCGAAATGTTCCTGCATGATGAACGGTGCAGATGCGACATTGATGAATATGATGGCCAGGGTGAGTCCGTACTGCAGTATGTATGTCATGAACTTTCTGTTGCGCAGCACATCCCTGAATCCTCCGAGAAACGCTTCCCGGCTGTTCTTCTTCATCTTGGATCCGGACAGAGGCTCATGCATCCTGATGCTGCCGGCAAGAAGCCCGGCGCCGAGTATCATCAGGCACCAGAATATCCCTTTCCAGCCGGCTATCCCAGCCGCAATTCCTCCTGCCACGGGGGCGGCGACGGTGGCTATCCCGTTGATTGCGCCGATGAGTCCCAGCATAGTCGCCAGCTCGGCGGCCGAATACTTGTCGGAGGCTATTGACCTTGAGAGCACGACGCCGCCTGAGCCCGCGAACCCCTGAAGAAGCCTCATTGCCACGAATTGGGAGATATTGGCGGCGAAAATGCAGCCTATGGTTGACAGCAGGAAAAGAGACATTGCTATTATCAGCGGCCTGCGCCGTCCGTAGCGGTCACTCAGGGGACCGAAGATCAGCTGCCCGACGGCAAGCCCTACCATGCTTGTGGTCAGCCCGAGCTGCACCATCGAAGACGATGTCCTGAAATATCCGGTCATTTCCGGCAGGGTAGGCAGATACATGTCCATGACGAACGGCCCGAAGGCGCTCAGCGTCCCCAGGAAAACCAGCATGAACAGCTTTGAATTCTTTCTCCTCAGTTTCATTCCAAGACTCGTTTCCGTCGGTTTTTGTCCGGATTTCTTTTCAGGGCGCAAAAATATCGGATAAGAATGTTACAGTCCATTTCTTAAATAGTACAAAACATTTCATTTTCGGAAAAAGAGGTGATTTTGTTTCATTTCTTATTATCTTTGCGGCCGCAAGAAAAAATTCGGGAAATGAAAAAGATAATTTTGACGGGAGACCGTCCGACCGGCCGTCTGCACCTCGGGCATTATGTGGGGTCTCTGAAACGGAGGGTGGAACTGCAGAATTCCGGTGAGTATGACAGGGTGTTCATTATGATAGCCGATGCACAGGCTTTGACGGACAATGCCGACAATCCGGAAAAAATCCGCCAGAATATCATTGAAGTGGCCCTGGACTATCTTTCCTGTGGCCTTGACCCCGCAAAGAGCACGATTTTCATACAGTCACAGATAGCTGAACTGTGCGAACTCGCTTTCTATTACATGAATCTCGTGACCGTCTCGCGTCTGCAGCGCAATCCTACCGTCAAGACGGAGATTCAGATGCGCAATTTCGAGACCAGCATCCCGGTGGGCTTCTTCACCTATCCCATAAGCCAGGCCTCGGACATCACGGCCTTCAGGGCGACGACAGTTCCGGCAGGGGAAGACCAGGAGCCGATGGTGGAGCAGACACGGGAAATCGTGCGCAAGTTCAATTCCGTCTATGGCGAGACCCTGGTGGAGCCGGAGATTCTTCTTCCTGAAAACTGCGTGTGCCAGCGGCTTCCGGGCACTGACGGCAAGGCGAAGATGAGCAAGTCCCTGGGCAACTGCATCTATCTTTCCGATACTGCGGAGGATGTCCGGAAAAAAGTCATGAGCATGTACACCGACCCGGGCCATATCAGGATTGAGGACCCTGGAAAGATAGAAGGAAACACTGTCTTCACATATCTCGATGCATTCAGCAGGCCGGAGCATTTCGCCGAATTCCTTCCGGACTATTCCTCCCTTGACGAACTCAAGGACCACTACAGGCGCGGCGGCCTCGGTGACGTGAAAGTCAAGAAATTCCTCAACAATATTCTCCAGCAGGAACTTGAGCCCATAAGGACCAGGCGCAGGGAATTCGAACAGGATATCCCCGGTGTCTACAGGATGCTGAAGGAGGGAAGTGACGCAGCCAGGGAAGTGGCCGCCTCGACTCTTGCCGATGTCCGCAGGGCCATGCGCATCAACTATTTTGAAGACGAGGAGCTGATTGCTTCCCAGGCAGCCCGCTTCTCCCGCTGACCCGGCCGACTTGCAGCCTCACAGACCAGCTGACCCTCAGATGCAATCAAAGGACAGAGTTTCAATCCCTGCCGTAAGCCCCGACACCGGTCATATCCGGTATGAGGAGACTGACCTCTCCTCTCTTCAGGGCAATCCGGTGCATTTTGTCTGCGGCATCTATCTGGTCTGCGTCAGGGGCGAATGCGCAGTATCCACAGGGGCTGAGAATTTTCATCTCAGCAGTGAAACCGAACTTATATTCCTTGCTGGGACTCTGCTTGAGCGGCTTTCAGCCACAGCGGATTTCAGGGCAAGGGTACTTTTTATTCCGAAAGGAGTCTATCTGAAGGCCATGCTCCCTATAGACACGCCTTATCTGAACTATGCCGACGAGCACCCCTGCTACAAGCACACAGGCGATGTCCGCAGCCGCATGACATGGAAACAGGTCTGCGTATGGATGGACACGGCAAAGATGCTTTTTTCCGGCCACTGCCGCACCCAGTTCCCCGACCTGCTGGAACTTGACTATCTCCAGGCATTCCTGATATGGCTCTTCGGCACTGTGCCGGAGAAACTCGTTGACCAGAGCCCGTCGTCGCGGATGCAGCTGATATGCCGTCATTTTCTGCAGCTTTTGAGGGAACATGCCTCACGGGAGCATTCGGCGTCATTCTATGCCGCCAGACTCTGCATATCACCCCGATATCTGCATATGGCCACAACCATGTGCCTGAACGGCAAGTCCCCCAAGCAGCTCATCGAAGACCAGCTTCTCTCGGAGGTCCAGGTCCTTCTGAATGACCTCACTCTCACTGTCACCGAAATTGCCGAACGCCTCCATTTCCCCGACCAGTCCTACCTTACCCGCTTCTTCAAACGCCGCACGGGAATGTCCCCGCGGGAGTACAGGCAGAGGAAAGGATGAATGTCGCGCCAGTCGCGAAATGTTTGTCCGAATGGAATTTTCTGTTATCTTTGTGACCTTTGAAAATGAACTAATAACTGTTGTCAATCATGAGATATTCTTTTCTGGCGGCTCTGCTGCTTCTTCCGTCCGTGCTCTTCGCGGAAAGCGTTGACAGGGACAGGGCCGGCAGAGTGGCAGATGCCTTCTGGCAGTCATCGCCGCTCACACGCTCTTCTTCCGGACTTGAACTGGTCTATACGAGCGACATGCTTGATGCTCCGGCATCTGTTTTTTCGGCATCCGGAGCAAGGACATCATCTGCTTCCGGACAGGCTCCTGCATGGTATGTCTATGCCAATCCTTCCGGTCCAGGCTTTGTGATTGTGTCCGGAGATGATGCGGCAGAACCTGTCCTCGGGTATTCGTATGAAAGTGAATTTCCGGGAGGGCAGCTTCCTCCGAATTTCAGGGACTGGCTCGTGCATGTAGGCGACCAGATAGAGGCTGCGAGGACGCTTGGAGTCACTGCATCTGCGCAAATCGCCGCAAAGTGGGGACAGACGCGTGCGGGGCAGGGACAGACAGTCATCAGCCTCGAGACTGTGGATTGGGACCAGTCTGCTCCGTACTGGAACCTTTGTCCGATGATATCCGGTCTGAATACTTATACAGGATGTACGGCCACGGCCCTTGCCATCGTGATGCGGTACTATGAGTGGCCGCAGAGGGGGTCGGGCTATGTCCCGGGATATACTACCGCTACTAATTGGGTGTATGTGGACGGTATCCAGCTCGGCCATGAATATGACTGGGACAATATGCCTCTTTCATACAGCGGACATACCACATCCGAGCAGCAGCGCCAGGTGGCGGTGCTGATGAGGGACTGCGGTGTGATGCTCCAGTCCGACTATTGTCCGGCAGGGTCCGCCGGCACCGGGGCATATCCCCAGAATATACCGCAGGTGTTGTCAACATACATGGATTATGACAAGTCTGCACGTTATCTCAACAGGGATGACTATTCCACTGACCAGTGGCATTCGATGGTCAAGTCGGAGCTTGACCGGGAGGTGCCGGTATATTATACGGGCTATGGTGACGGCGGGGGACATGCATTCCTGCTTGACGGCTATACGACAGAGGACTATTTCGGCCTGAACTGGGGATGGAGCGGATCTTATAACGGCTGGTTCAAGCTGGATGCCCTCAATCCTGAAGGACTTGGTGCCGGAGGAGGCTCCGGTGGATTCAATGAAGGCCAGGGGGCCATCTTCGGACTGAAGCAGGACGAAGGGGGAGAGTATGTTGACGACATCGGTTTCGCTGAATATACGGATGATAGAGGCAAGTATTATTACGGACTTGAGGCAGACCGTGATGTAGTGAGGAATCAGTCGTTCAGCCTTTCCTACGGATTGCTCTGCAACCGTGGCAGCGCTGATTTTGTCGGAGATTTTCAGCTTGCCGTAGTCGACCATGAAGGAAATGTCGTCCAGACTCTATCCCAGTGGAGCATCTCTGCTGCTAATCCTCTTCGCCCAATGTACGGGTATGCGGCGACTATTTCTGTTACGGTTACTTGCGCCATTGAATCAGGATATCGAATCCGTGCCCTGTGGCGCAGTGACAGGAATCCGGAATGGACACCTGCCATGGGCAACGAGGACAGGGGCTGTGTATGGGATCTTCTCATTGCTGATGAATATACGGAGCCGCTGGATCCGATTGAAGAAACGACATCCTTGACATACAGCAGGAAGGACAAGGTTCTCCGCCTGACAGTTCCGGAGGGTGTGACAGTAAGTCTCTTTGATGCCTCCGGCAACGATATAAGCCGGAACTGCCTCGTGGACGGACTTGATGTCAGCATCAACACGATGCTCCTTTCTGCAGGCCCTTGCCGTCTTGAACTCTCGAGGGGTACTGAAGTCAAGCGGCTGACATTCGCAATGACTCCTGCCGAAGAGCCGCTTGGAGCATCTTCAGATGATGCATCATACGGAACGGAGGCGGCTGGAGAGGCCGGCACGGAATTTATGCCGGTGTATGAGCCGCTGCCTGAGCCTGTACCTGTCCCTGCCGCCAACTTATGATTCGGCGGACGGATTTTGCTGCAGGAAATTATAGAACAAGAAATATTTGAATGTTATGAGAAGAAATACATTGATGTGCATATACAGAATGATGCTGCGTATCCCGCTGCTTCTGCTTGTCCCTCTGTTTTTTGTGGTGACATCATGTGAGCAGGCGGAAGAACCTCTTCCTCAGGAAAAGCCGGGGGAGGATGAGCCGGAACCTGACCCTGACCCGGAGCCCGAGACCGCACCGGATCAGAAACTGACATTTGTCTTTGTCGGGACTTCCGTCGACATTCCGCTTATAACAGGTCCGGATTTCAAGGAAGGGACTATTTTCTGGGGAGACGGCATGGAGGAACCATATTCTGAAAATGTCTCACATGATTATCCGGGGAACGGCACCTTTGAGGTTGTGGTAGAAACTCAAGATGCCGAAGAAATCCATTTTGACAATATCGCCGGTGTAACAAGCATAGACTTTTCGGAGTTCTGATGCAGAAACATACATTCAAGGATTGGCTTACGGCCATAAGACCGTGGTCATTTCCGGCGTCGGCCATGCCTGTCGCCGTTACTCTCGGATATCTGTTTTCTGCCCATGCGGATGCGGACTGGACAAACGGTGTCTGGGCTTTGCTGAACATTATTGTTTTTCATGCTGCGGGAAATACCTGGAGCGATTATTTTGATTTCCGCAAGAAGGTCGACGCAGATGACACATTCGGGGTCAGGACACTTACTTCAGGGCTTTTTGCGCCGAAGGAGATTCTGGTCCTGTCGCTCTCCCTGCTTGCGGTCGCGCTTGCCGGAGGCATCGGCCTTCTTCTGCGCACGGGTCTGCCTCTTCTGTATATCGGTCTGGCAGGAGCCGCCTGTTCTGTCTTCTATCCTTTCCTGAAGTACCATGCACTCGGTGACTTCGTCATATTCGCAGCCTACGCCTTCCTTCCCATGCTCGGTACGGTGTATGTGTGTACCTTGGATTTTGACTGGTCCGTGCTCTATCTTGCCGTGCCGGTAGGATTTATCACTGTGGCCATCCTGCATTGCAACAATACCCGGGACATGGATACGGACAGGCGGGCAGACATCAGTACCATAGCCATGAGGCTTGGCGGCCGAGTGTCGGTATGGCTCTATTGCATAGAGATTCTTCTGCCTTATGTATGGCTTACCGTCTGTGCCGTGGCAGGACTTTTCCCTCTGTGGACCCTCCTCGTGTGGCTGACAGTCATACCGGCGATAATGAATGTCCGCACGGCTGTATCGTATTTCTCGGACGGCTCCGGCGCGATAGCGAGGCTTGATGAGGCTACTGCCAAGCTGCAGCTGCTGTTCAGCCTTGTGCTCGGGGTGTCGTTTGTAATAGCCGGCCTGCTCGGCTGAATGCATCTTCATGAAAAAGCTTGTCTTTGCCGTTGTCCTTGCCGCGCTGCTGTGGACAGTGATGTTTTCCCCGTGGACGGCCCCTCATGTGAATTTCTGGCTGATGATGACGGGCTCGGCCTGTGTGCTTGCCCTGCTGTCGTCTTTCTTCGGTCCCGGATGGTGGAGGGGCCTCAGGTGGTCATTTGCCGAGGTCTTTGCCGGTGCCGCACTGGCCGCTGCACTTTGGGCCGTCTTCTGGACAGGGGACAAGGTGTCTTCATTGCTGTTTGACTTTGCCCGCCCTCAGGTAGACCTCATCTACGGCATGAAGGACGGGGAATCCCCGTGGCTGCTGTCTGTCCTGATGATATTCCTGATAGGTCCCGCCGAAGAAATCTTCTGGAGAGGATATGTCCAGCGCACGCTTTCATCCCGCTGGGGAGCAAATGCCGGATTTGCCGCCGCTGCTCTCCTGTATGCCCTTGTCCATGTCGCTTCCTGCAATTTCATGCTTGTGATGGCCTCACTTGTAGCCGGCATTGTCTGGGGAGCCGCCTACAGATTCTTTCCGCAGCATTTTCCTGCGGTCATCATCTCGCATGCACTCTGGGACGCCGCCGTCTTCATCTGGTTTCCCATCTGATACCGTATGACGGATGTCCTGTACTTTCAGGCAGGATGTCAGCTTTTATTGCTATCTTTGTCCCCGGACGGCAGCCTGAGGCAGCTCCGGCGGGGGCGGCTTCAGGCTGAGAGAATAGACTTATGCCTGTTTTAGAGAAAATAATAGTTTCAGACTTCAGGAACATAGCATTCCAGGAACTGATGTTCTCCCCGAACATCAACTGCATTTCAGGAAACAACGGGGAGGGCAAGACCAATCTCCTTGATGCCGTGTGGTATCTGTCGATGACCAAGAGCGCGTTTTCGGCATCGGACAGATTCAATTTCAGATACGGGACCGGCGAATTCTCGATATCCGGGACATACCGTATGGAAAACGGCCTTGACAGCCGCTTTGCGATAAAGGTGACTACCGGCGGGGAAAAGAAACTCCTGCGCGACGACAAGCCGTACGGGCGCATATCGGAGCATATCGGGACCTTGCCCATAGTGATGGTCTCGCCTGCGGACACAACCCTTGTCAGCGAATCAGGGGAAGAACGCCGGAAGTTCGTCAATTCTGTCCTTTCCCAGATGGACAGGGAATATCTGGCCGCCGTACAGCAGTACAACAGGCTCCTGCTACAGCGCAACCGTGTCCTGAAGGACATCTCCGTCGACAGGGGGCTGCTCTCTGTCTTCGATGCGAGGATGAAAGGGCCGGCGGACTATATTTACCGTTCAAGGAAGAAATTCGCCGGGGACATAGCCCCGATAGTCTCGCAGTATTACAGGGAATTGTCGGGAGGCTGCGAGGAAGTCTCCATCGCATACCGGTCTGACCTCGACGGAGGCGACCTCGACGCCATACTCTCCTCGTCAATAGACAGGGACACGGCGCTCAAGTACACTTCCTGCGGCATTCACAGGGATGACTTCATATTTGAGATGGGCGGTTATCCGATACGGCGCTGCGGCTCCCAGGGGCAGCAGAAGTCTTTCCTGGTCTCCCTGAAGTTCGCGCAGTACGACATCATGAAGCATTCATACGGCTTTGCCCCGACTCTCCTGCTGGACGATGTGTTTGACAAGCTCGACATGAGCCGGATATCGAACCTGCTGTCAATGGTCACCGGAAATGACTTCGGCCAGATTTTCATAACGGACAGCAACAAGGTCCGGATGTCCGCTCTGGTCGATTCTCTTACTGACGACAGGGCTTATTTTGACTGTTCGGCCGGAAATTTTGAAAGACAGTGACTATGGCAGGCTTTGACGACAAGACGGACAGCCATATTGTGCTGAAGAGGAAAGAGCCCCAGAAAATCGATTCGCTGGTGGCCCTGTGCCTGCGCAGCCTCAGACTTGATGAAGGCCTTGATGTCCTGCGGATTTATGAAGCCTGGGACAAGGTGTCCGGGGCAGCGGAATATACGGCTGAAAAATATTTCAGCAGAGGGACACTCTACTGCAGGATTACTTCGTCCGTAGTCAGGAGCATGCTCGGTCTCCGCAGGGACGAACTGCTCAAAAATCTGAATGAGGCTCTCCGCGGCGACACTGACATCCTGACTGCAGGGAGGCGGAAGCCTGAAGTCAGGCACCTTGTGCTCAGGTAGGACAACATCCGGCCATGGCAATATGGAGAAATACATGTCAAGGACAATAAGATGATGAACAGGATAAAGATAGTTGCAGACAGGAACATCCCTTTTCTTGAAGGCGTTTTCGAGCCTTATGCGGATGTGGTATATATTGACGGCAGGGCCATCTCCCATGATGACGTGAAGGATGCCGACGCTCTCATAATACGCACCAGGACCAGGTGCAATGCTTCTCTTCTTGACGGGACTAAAGTGTCGATGATAGCGACGGCCACGATAGGCACTGACCACATAGACTTCGGCTACTGCAATGCCCATGGGATAGAAGTCCACAATGCGCAGGGATGCAATGCCGGAGGGGTCATGCAGTATGTGTTTTCCGCGCTGTACGGCACGGCATCGAGGAAATTCATCAAACTGTCCCCCGGGGATACGGTCGGGATTGTCGGTGTCGGCAATGTCGGGAAGAAAATAGAACATATGGCCCGTCACATCGGATTCAATGTATTGCGCTGCGACCCGCCGAGGGCCAGGGAGGAAGGGGAGGATGGCTTCTGCCCGCTTGAGCATCTCCTCCTCAATTCAAAGGTCGTCACATTGCATGTCCCGCTGAATGACTCCACGAGGGGAATGGCGGACGAGAATTTCTTCAGCCTGATGCGTCCCGGGGCATTCTTCATAAACACTTCCAGGGGAGAGGTCATGTCCGACAGTGCGCTGATGGATGCGGCGCCCAAGCTCGGCCCGGTAATCATCGACACATGGAACAATGAGCCGGACATCAACAGGAGCCTTCTAGACATCACGGACATCGCCACTCCGCACATCGCCGGCTATTCCTACCAGGGAAAACAGAACGGCACGGCTTCTTCCGTGCAGACGGTGGCGAGGCATTTCGGCATAAGCCCCCTCTATGATTTCTTCCCGGCCAGTGATGAACCGGATTCCAGGCCTGTCCATCTTGACCTGAGGGGAAAGAACCAGGGGGAAATCACATCCATTCTCCAGTACAATTATCCTGTCTTTACCGATGACTTCATGCTGAGGGTCGACCCCGGCAGTTTCGAGAGACTCAGGACAGAATACCGCTATCGCCGCGAGATTTATGTGGACTGACATCTGTATGAGGCCTTTCACGGAAGAATGAATGCTTTCACGGAAGAATGAATGGAAGTATGAAAATGATGTTTTGGATTTATTGCATTATTTTTATTATATTTGCAAGATTTCATTTTTAATTTTTTTTGACGGAAATTTAGGTTTATTGACAGAAAACAGGAAGATATATGGGATTTGCAGACATTTTCAAAAAAATATTCGGCACCAAGGCGGAAAGGGACCTGAAGCAGCTTCAGCCTGTCCTTGCCAAAGTGCTTGAGGCGTACGGGACAATCGACAGTCTGTCGGATGATGAGCTCAGGGCCAAGTCGGCTGAGCTCCGCCGGATAATCCGGGACAGGACTGCGGCAGATGAGGCGAGAATAGCAGAGATAAGGCAGGAGCTTGAAAAGGACATTCCGCTTGACCGGAAGGAAGCTCTTGCGACAGAGTCGGACAAGCTCGTCAAGAAGGTTGACGATGAGATAGAGGAAGTACTCAATGAGATTCTCCCTGAGGCATTTGCCGTGATGAAGTCCACTGCCCGCAGATTCAAGGAGAACGAGACCATCAGGGTGAAGGCCACTGATTTCGACCGCACGCTCAGCACCACAAAGGATTTTGTCGAGATAGACGGTGACTATGCCGTATGGCACAACCACTGGATGGCAGGAGGAAATGAGGTCACATGGGACATGGTCCATTATGACGTGCAGCTCATCGGCGGCATCGTGCTCCATCAGGGCAAGATAGCCGAGATGGCGACAGGAGAGGGAAAGACCCTCGTGGCTACGCTTCCCGTATTCCTCAATGCTCTTGCCGGCAAGGGTGTGCATGTCGTGACGGTCAACGACTATCTTTCCAAGCGAGACTCCGAATGGATGGGGCCGCTCTACATGTTCCACGGGCTTTCTGTGGATTGCATCGACAAGCACCAGCCGAACAGCGATGCCCGCAAGAAGGCATATGCCTGCGACGTGACATTCGGCACCAACAACGAGTTCGGCTTCGATTACCTCAGGGACAACATGGCCGTGTCCATGAATGACCTTGTGCAGAGGAAGCATCACTACGCCATTGTCGACGAGGTGGACTCCGTCCTCATAGACGACGCCAGGACTCCTCTCATCATTTCCGGTCCGGTGCCGAAGGGCGACGACCAGCAGTTCATGGAATACAAGCCGTATGTCGAGAAACTCTACAACAGCCAGAGAACACTGGTGACCTCCACTCTGAATGAGGCGAAGAAGCTGATTGCCGCAGGAGACGAGGCTGAAGGCGGCAAACTTCTCCTCCGGGCCTACAAGGGGCTTCCGAAATACAAGCCTATCATCAAATATCTCAGCGAGCCTGGCATCAAGCAGCTGCTCCAGAAGACTGAGAACTATTATATCCAGGACAACGAGAGGGAGATGCCGGTGGTGACCGACCCTCTGTATTTCGTCATCAACGAGAAGCAGCATTCGGTTGAGCTTACCGACAATGGTCAGGACCTGCTCGGCGGCCAGCTTTCCGACCCGAAGTTCTTCATTCTTCCTGATGTGGGCAGTGCCATAGCCGATGTCGAGAAAAGCGGCCTCGGTGACGCGGAGAAACAGGCGAAGAAAGATGAGATTATGGCGGACTTCGCCCTCAAGTCGGAGCGTGTCCATACTGTCAACCAGCTTCTGAAGGCGTATGCGATGTTCGAGAAGGATGTCGACTATGTGATAATGGACAACAAGGTCAAGATTGTCGACGAGCAGACCGGGCGTATAATGGAAGGCCGCCGCTGGAGCGACGGACTGCATCAGGCTGTGGAGGCGAAGGAAAACGTGAAGGTCGAGGCCGCCACCCAGACATTTGCCACCATCACTCTCCAGAACTATTTCAGAATGTACCACAAGCTTGCCGGAATGACAGGTACCGCGGAGACTGAAGCCGGGGAGTTCTGGTCCATCTACAAGCTCGACGAGGTAGTCATCCCGACCAACAGGCCTATTGCGAGAATAGACAACAACGACCTGATATACAAGACAAAGAAGGCCAAGTAT
>JADIMJ010000035.1 GCA_017694835.1 Candidatus Cryptobacteroides gallistercoris | reverse complement strand
GGCGAGTCTGACTTTTGACCCGCCCTCATTTTATGTAATCATTGTGAATTTTATCCGGCTTCCGTAATTTGATTTGTCCGTAATTTGTCTTGGGACGGGGAGCGGATTATTGTGGCGCCTGCTGATTTTATTTTGTGGCGCCTGCTGATTCGGCCTGAACTGCGGCTGTTGAATCCGGTACTGCTACGACTGAGGAATCGGTATCATTCGCTGCATCGGCTGCGCTTTCTGGTGCGGCAGGTTCGGCTCGTTTGGTGAGTTCCATTACGGCATTTCCTTCGGCATCACAAACCTGCAGGACATCATCGCTGACTGTCTTGACGGTGGCCGCGGTGTTGAGGGCGTTGAGCACCTTGGACTCAAGTTCCATGAGTTCCTGCGGGCCGGCCATCATTGTGGTGGCAGCCTGGCTGAATGAAAGGCTGTCCCCGGAGAAAGTATATGAGCCGTTCATGATGTTGCATCCGGCATTGCCGTGGAACCTGCCTTCTGCGGCGTTGAATTCAATGAAAGGTGCAGCAGAAGAAAGAGAGTCGTTCAGAACGACCTGTTCGCCTGCAACTGATGTGATGTCCCATGTGCCGTTGAGTTCCGGCTGGCTGCAGCATGATGAAAGGGCCAATATGCCGGCAGCTGCTGCAAGGGTTGCGTTAAAAATTTTTTTCATGATATGTATTGTTTTAAAACCATCTGTGTTTTTAAAGTCATCTTTAAGGCCATCCGTAAGGTCATCCGTAAAGTTATCTTTAAAGTCATCCGTAAAGTTATCTTTAAAGTCATCCGTAAAGTCCGGCGCAAATATATAACAAAATATGAACGGGTGAATCCGATGTAAAGAAAATTTAACTGTAGGCCGCATGTCTGAAATGCAAATCCGGGGTGCAGTCTCACGACCATCCCCGGACTATCTTGTTGTCAATCCAATATTTATGTTTAACTAAAAATTCTGTTTGACCGGATATATGCGAACACCATGCCAAAGTATGACGGTCGCAGATTGTACTGGAAATATTCTGGCATATTCCCGGCTGTTTCTATAAAATTTAAAAACAGATTCGTAACTTTAGAAAAATTTTGCGTTGTTTCAGAAAAATTGCTCCCATGTTCGGCAAGAATATTTCAGAAAAGGAAAAGACAATTCTGGCGGCATTTTCGGTTGTCGCCTATGCGGCGGCGGTCCTGCTGTATTTTCTTCCGGCCGATGTGCCGTATAAGATTTCATTTCCGACGGTTGTAATATCTGCTGTGTCTCTCCGCATTCTGCCATGGCAGATGAGTTTCGCCCTGATTGCAGCGGCTCTCGGTGATATCCGGGGGGCAGCCGGAAGTTTTATGGGGCAGATAGAATTCTTCGCGGTGGCGCACCTTTTCCTGATAATGTTTTTCGTGCACAGGTGGTTCCACGACAGGACTGCATTTGCAAGGGCAGGAGGCCATCATCCTGAGACGAAGCCTGCCCGTATCATTGTGCTGGCGGCAATAGTCGTCGGCATCCTGGCATTTGCCATGATAAGAATCGTATCCGATGCGCCTGCCGGTGTCGTGCGCGGATGTGTGGCATTGTATGCTGTCATTATATGCATGATGTTTTTCTGTGCCCTGGTCCAGAGAAGCAGGGTATATGCGGCGGCAGCCTTCCTGTTTGTGTTTTCCGATGCCGTGATAGGGTGGAATGCCTTCATAGAGCCGGTGCCCGGGGAGAAGTATCTGATAATGGTTCCGTATTATTCTGCTCAGCTCATGTTTTTCCTGAGGGCGGCACATTTCAGTGCCGCAGGCCTGTTCAGGAGGAGGGGCTGCTGACTTTTTTCAGAATTTTCGGGAAAGAAATCATGAATATGACTGTGCAGCATATGGCTGCAGTGGCATCGGCTATGCTTTCGGCGGCGAACACTCCTTTGACGCCCCAGAAACGGGGAAGGAACAGGGCCAGCGGGACGAGCAGTATAACTTTCCTGAGCAGGGCTATGAAAAGGGAAATCTTTGCCTGTCCGAGGGCAACGAATGTGTTCTGGCAGGCTCTCTGAAGTCCGAATATTGTCATGCCGGACAGAAATATCGGCATCATTTGGCTGACGGTGGCCTTGAGCTGGCTGTCCGAAGTGAACATGGATGCCACCCGGTCCGGGAAAATAATCAGGAACAGCATCACGGCGGCATTGAAGGAGAACATGGTGACGAGAGAGATTCTGAAACATTCCCTCACCCTTGCAGTGTTGCCGTGCCCGTAGTTGTAGCTTGCGACAGGGACGAACCCCTGGGCAAATCCTGTAATCGGAACACTTCCGAACTGCATTGCGCTCTGAAGTATCGTAAGTGAACTGACATAGATGTCGCCGAATTGCTTGAGGCTGCCGTTCAGCACGAATCCGACAAGACTTTCCGTGGATGCCATAATGAACGGGGATATGCCCAGGCCGAGGATGGACATTGTGATTGCCGGGCTGAACTTCAGATATTTCCGGGAAAGATTGAGTGAGGCTTCCGATGAGAACAGGAACTTGAGCACCCAGAAGGCGCTGCATGCCTGGGAAATGACGGTTGCTATTGCTGCTCCCTTCACTCCCATCCCGAATCCGAAAATGAATACGGCGTCAAGGATGATATTGAGGGCCGCGCCTATGAGTATCGGGCACATTGCTATGCCGGGCCGGCCCTGGATACTGATGAACGGGTTCAGTCCGGTGGTAATCTCGACGAATATCGTGCCTGCCAGATATATGGAAAGGTATTCTGTGGCATATCCGATGGTGTTTCCCGACGCTCCGGTGAAGAACAGGATCGGTTTCATGAATATGTAGGCGGCAAGTGATGTCACGGCAGTGAATGCTGCCAGAAGGATGAATCCGTTGCCGAGAATCCTTTCCGCACGCTCCCTGTCCCCCTGCCCGAGGGCAATGGCGGCAAGGGGGGCTCCTCCGCCTCCGACAATTGAAGAAAATGCGGAGATGAGGATGATGACCGAAGTTGTCACGCCCACCCCCGCGAGCGCATCTGTCCCTATCCCGGGAATATGTCCGATGAAAATTCTGTCGACAATGCCGTACAGCAGATTGGCTATCTGTGCGGCGACGGCCGGAAGAGCCATCCTGAACACGAGCGGGAACATCCGGTCTGTCCCGAGCCGTTTTTCATAGATGTTGCCGTCCATGCCTTACGGAAATCTATCGGGACTCGTACTTGTCCAGGGCATCCTTCATCTTTTCTCTTCCTGCCTCCGAGATTTCCTCGGCTTTTGCATAGTCCGATATGGCTCCGAAATCATCAAAAGACATGTTTACAAGGATGTCCGGGTGAGTGATTTTCAGTGCCAGCCTGGTGTTTACATGATTCATGAGGCTGAAGGTGCGGCCCAGTACGGAAAAATAATTGTCTTCCTCATTAAGGAGCTCATTCTGTTTTGGGTCCGGCTCCATTGCATGCTTCAGCATTCTGAAGCCTTCGTCTCTGGCAAGCTTGAGCTTGTCCCCGAATGTCAGAGTGTCATTGTGCCGCATTGACTCCAGGACATTTCTGGTGATTTTCTCGCTGGCCTTGTCCCGTGCTTCCTTTTCTGCCTCCTGTTCCGCGTCTTCCCTGAGTATCTGGCGTATCTTGTCAACATTGACGTCGTTGACATTGATGGCAACCATGATGTCTCCCTCTGTCCTGTCCACCCTGTCCATCGGCATCGTATTGGCTATGCCTCCGTCAATCAGGGTCCGGTATCCGTATTTGACCGGACGGAAGAGGGACGGGATGGATATGGACGCCCTTATGGCCTTGTACAGGTCACCTTTGTCGAAGATGACCTCTTCTCCGGTGTAGAAATCGGTGGCAATGGCCTTGTATGGAATCTTCAGGTCCTCGATGCTGATGTCCGGGACAATCTCTTTCATTGCCTCGATGACCCTGTCGCCGTTGACAAGGTGGTTCTTGCTTATGGCCAGGTCCATGAGCGAGAATACTTTCCATACTCCGAGGGAGAAAAGCCATTCTTTGATTTCGGGAAGTTTCCCCGCTGCGTACATTCCTCCGATGAGGGAGCCTATTGAAGTGCCGGCTACCGAAGTGATACTGTAGCCTCTGTCAAGCAATTCCTCGATTGCCCCTATGTAGGCAAATCCCCGTGGTCCTCCGCTTGAAAGGACAAGAGCAACATTTTTTTTCATGGCAGTATGTTTTGGCAGGCTTATGCCTGTGCATTTGGCTTGGATGGACCGGCTTCTTCCCAGATGTAGACTTTGTCAGAGCGGCGCAGCTTGCCTCCGCATGATTTCAGGAGTTCATCCGGCACGGGTATAGAGCAATAAATGCCCTTTTCGGCTTTGCCGGTTTCCTTGAGGTCGACCCGGATTTCCCCGGCTGTCAGCTCTACGACTCCTGTGGAGGGGCCCATGACCAGTATCCTGTCTCCCTTGTGCAGCGCCGCGGACTCGACGAGGATTTCGGCGACCCCGATTTTCCCGAACCAGTTGGTGACTTTCCCGCAGTAGACTTTCCTGCGTGTGGCCTTGCTGCCGTACACTTCGCTCCATTCCCCGAGTCTTGCCCCCATGTAATATCCGTCCCAGAAGCCTCTGTTGAACACTTCTTCAAGCTCTTTTTTCAGTCCGGCGGCCATTTCGGCCGTATATGTGCCGTCACAGACTGCGTCTGCCGCCCTTCTGTAGCATGATGCGGTGCGCCTGACATATTCGGCGGACCTGGCGCGGCCTTCAATCTTGAATACGGAGACACCGGCACCGATGATCTTGTCCATGAATTCTATCGTGCAGAGGTCTTTCGGGGACATTATGTATTTGTTGTCCACCACAAGCCGGTTTCCGGTCTCAAGGTCAGTGACTTCATAGCCGCGGCGGCATATCTGGTAACAGGAGCCGCGGTTGGCCGAGGCCCCGTATTCATGCAGGCTGAGATAGCATTTGCCCGAAATGGCCATGCAGAGGGCCCCGTGGGCAAACATTTCTATTTCAACAGGCCGTCCTGACGGACCCTTGATGCCTTCCCTGACTATTCCTTCCTTTATTTCCTTCACCTGATGCAGGTTGAGCTCCCGTGCCAGCACTATCACATCCGCAAACCGGGAATAGAATCTCAATGACTCGAGGTTTGATATGCTCAGCTGGGTGGAGATGTGCACTTCTACTCCGATTTCCCTTGCATACATTATGGCGGCCATGTCCGAGGCTATCACAGCCGTGACCCCTGCCTCCCTGGCGGCATCGAGTGTGCGCCTCATGTCTGCAAGGTCCTCGTCATAGAGGACTATGTTCAGGGTGAGATATGACTTTACCCCGTGGCTCCGGCAGATGCTGCATATTTCAGGAAGGTCTTCAGGCCGGAAATTGTTGGCGGAATGGGACCGCATGTTGAGGCTCCCTATGCCGAAATAGACGGAGTCCGCTCCGCCCTGTATTGCAGCGTGAAGGCATTCGAAGTTGCCCGCAGGGGCCATTATTTCAAGATCTTTCCTTGTCATTTGTTCCTCCCGAGAAGCCTGTCGGCATATCTGTGCAGCATTTCGTAGCGGACTTTGCCGAGGCCTGTCATCCCGGCATTCTCCATGGCATTGGCGTGGAACCGTATAATTTCGTACTTGGCATCCTCGTCAACTCCGATGGCTTCGTATATGTCTTTTACTTTTTGGATTTTCGCAGCTTTTTCAGCATCGTTTGTCACCGGCATGCGCATTGCACGCAGCAGAGCCTGTTTGCCGTATTCCGGGCCGACGGCTCCTGATTTCTCCATTTCCCCGCTCTTTTCCAGAGCTCGGATGAGCAGCCATGTCTTCTTGTTGTTGATGATGTCGCCTCCGATCATTTTCCCGAACACTGACTGGTCCCCGAATGTGTCCAGATAGTCGTCTGCTATCTGGAAGGCCAGTCCGAGGTCATAGCCGAATTTATAAAGGTAGCTGCAGGTGCGTTCGTCGGCCCCGGCTATCATTGCCCCCATCCTGGCGGAGCAGGCGATGAGCACGGCCGTCTTGAGCCCTATCATCTTCATGTACAAATCCATCGGAACTTCTTTTTCAGACTCGAAGTCCATGTCATACTGCTGGCCCTCGCATACCTGTGCGGCCGTGTCCGTGAACAGCCCGAGAATGTCCGGAAGTATGTCGGCCGGAGCTTTCGCAAGCCTGCGGTAACTGTCTATGCACATCACGTCGCCTGAAAGGATTGCCGTGTTCCCGTCCCATCTGCAGGCCACGGTCGGCATTCCCCGCCTCATCTCCGCCTTGTCCATTATGTCGTCATGGATGAGAGTGAACGTATGGAACACTTCAATTGCCGCCGCAGGCTGGAGAATCTCTTCTCCCAGTGAATCCTTGAAGAGGGAATATGTCAGCAGGCACAGTCTCGGGCGTATGCGCTTGCCTCCTATGCCTATCATATATCCGAGAGGGTCGTAGAGCCCGGCCGGCTCGGACTTGAAATCCATTGTCCCGAACAATTCTTTCAGGGACTCTTCAATCTGGGATTCGCTGATCATATCCTTGTCCTTTATGTGTGTTTTTTAAAATCCATGCCTTCCTTTGGAGGAAGAAAGTCAAAACAAAAATAAGAAGAATCTCTCAAAAAAAGGCTAATTAAGATTATATTTGTGTCCGATTATAGGAACGCCCTGACTGACAGAAGATGAAGACCGCGACAATAGTGAAGCATACCGGCAGCCATTACCTGCTTGCCGAACTCCCTGAATGGAATCTGTTTCCTGCAGTCCTAAGGGGGAAAATCCGCCTCGGAGGAAGTTCTGCGACCAATCCTGTCGCCGTGGGGGACAGAGTGTCCTTCGTGTTTGACGGCGAGGCTGATGAAGTCCCGTCTCCGGAACATCCGGCAGTCATCACATCCGTGCTGCCGAGAAAGAATTACATGATAAGGAAGTCGGCCAATCTGTCAAGGCAGGCGCACATCATTGCGGCCAATCTGGACAGGGCTTTCATCATCGTGACCATGGATTTCCCGGAGGTGAAGCTTCCTTTTCTGGACCGGCTTCTCGTGACATGTGAAGTCTACGGGATACCGGCGGTGATAGTCGTCAACAAGACAGACCTTTATGGGGCTGATGCGCTTGCCGGGCTGGAGGCGTTCCATTCCATATATGAAAATGCCGGATATGAGGTAGTGGATGTCTCTGCCTTGACTGGGAAGGGGGTGGACAGAATCCGGGAGATGTGCAGGGACAGCGTCTCTCTGTTTTCCGGGGTGTCGGGAGTCGGCAAGTCTTCGCTCATAAAGGCAGTGGACCCGTCGCTTTCACCCAGGACAGGGGAGATTTCCGGAGCCCATCTGCAGGGCAGGCATACCACGACGTTCTATGAGATGTACAGGCTGGCCTCGGGCGGATTCATAATCGATACTCCTGGCATCCGGGGCTTCGGGCTTGTCGATTTGGCAAGGGAGGAGATTGCCCTCTATTTCCCCGAGATGAGACGCGTAGCAGGAGAATGCCGCTTCTCTCCATGCACGCATACGCACGAACCGGGATGCGCAGTCAAGCGTGCGGTTGAATCAGGTGACATCAGCCTTGAAAGATATGAGTCTTATCTCGGAATGCTTGACGAAGGAGGAAAATACCGTTGACGGCAATGGGAAACATTAACAGAGATATACTTAAGCTGGCAGTGCCGAGCATTCTTGCCAATGTCACCGTCCCTCTGGTCGGGCTGGTGGACATGGCGGTGGCCGGGCATCTCGGGACATCCGGTCCGTTTGAAGCGGCATCTCTCATCGGAGGCATTGCAATCGGGACAATGCTCTTTGACCTGATGTACTGGAATTTCGGCTTTCTTCGGGCAGGAACAGGCGGGCTTGTTGCCCAGGCCTACGGCCGGGATGATATGGCCGGAGCCGGGAAGATTCTGTCCCGGGCCCTGGGCCTGGCGCTGATGTGCTCCCTGTTTCTGATAGCAGTGCAGGTATTGTTCGTCAAAGGTGCATTTCTGGTCGTGGATTGCTCTCAGGAAGTCAGGGAACTGGCCACAGGGTATTTTTATATACGCATCTGGGCTGCTCCTGCAACCTTGTCCCTCATGGCATTCAAAGGCTGGTTCATCGGCATGCAGGATGCTGTGAGCCCCATGGTGACGGACCTTGTCGTGAATCTCCTGAATGCTGCCGTGAGCATAGTGCTTGCCCTTGGCATCAGGGCAGGCGGAATCTCGTATGACGGAATCGGGTTTGACGGCATCGCGTGGGGAACTGTGGCCGCACAGTATTCCGGTCTCGTGACGGCTGCCGCCATATTGCTTCTGAAATACAGGCGGAGGCTCTCCGGGGCATTTGCCGTATCCGACATGGTGTCTTCATTTGCCGGGAAGGGGGCACGGGAATTTCTCTCTCTCAATCTGGACCTTTTTCTCCGTTCCCTCTGTCTGATATGCATCTATATCGGCTTCACGACCATTGCCGCCTCATGCGGGGACCTTGCTCTTGCTGCGGCATCGATACTCATGAAGCTCATCATGCTGTTTTCATACTTTACCGACGGCTTCGCATATGCCGGAGAAGCCTTGGCCGGGAAGAGCATAGGGGCGCAGGACCCTGAATCCCTGCGGATGACAGTGCGCGGGGTCTTCAACTGGAGCATGGTGCTTACGGCTGCTGCCATCGTCCTTTATGCGTCGGGAACCGTCCCGCTTGTGGAGTTCCTGTCGGATGATGACGTTGTCACAGGTGCAGCAGGGAAATATGTCCTGTGGCTGATGGTGATGCCGGTCCTGGGCTGCGCGGCATTTGCGTGGGACGGAATCTATATAGGAGCAGCTGCCGCAAGGTCTATGCGCAATGCCATGCTGCTGTCCACTGTTTCCTTCTTCCTGTCGTTTTTCATATGGACGGCAGCGGCAGGGCATAATTCGGATACATTTGCGGGCGAGTCTGCCATCCATGGACTGCTTTTCGGTTATCTTGTGCATCTGGCCGTGAGGGTGATTTATCTTCACTGCAGGTTCGGCAGGGATGTCCTCCCTCTCGCCGGCCGGAAGACAGACCTGCCGCAGGACCCGGACCCGTTGCAGAAATGAAACAAAACCGGTAATTTTGGAGCTCCTGAACATTTGTGTTGTAAATGAGCCTTTACAGTTTTTACCGGATAAGCAAGCCTTCTGCGGAAAAAGTTCCTTCCGGGAAGGTAGAATCCACATATAAAAGTCTGCGTTCCAGGACTTTCTGGGGAGCGGTCGTGGCATACAGCCTGTATTATGTCTGCCGCCTGAGCCTGAGCATTGTCAAGCAGCCGCTCATTGACGGGGGAGTATTTACTGCCGGACAGCTCGGAGTCATAGGTTCGTCGCTGCTTTTTGTCTATGCAGTGGGGAAGTTCATGAACGGCTTCATAGCGGATTATTGCAATATAAAGAGGTTCATGGCCACGGGCCTGCTTGTGTCGGCTGTCGCCAATCTTCTTCTCGGGCTCCTGGGGCTCTTCCACGGTGACTCGGGGATGGCGTCCGCGGTATTCTTCATTTCATTTGCCGTGCTCTGGGGAGTGAACGGCTGGGTGCAGTCCATGGGGTCTCCTCCCGGAATCATCAGCCTTTCAAGATGGTTTCCCCTGTCCAAAAGGGGTACCTACTACAGTTTTTTCTGTTCCAGCCCGTATCTCGGTGAATTCCTGTCTTTCATAATCGTCGGCCTCGTGGTGGGAGCCCTCGGATGGCAGTACGGCTTCATCTTCGCGTCACTCGGAGGCTTCATCGGCGCCGCAATCATCATTTTCTTTGTGAGCGACACGCCCGAGAGCAAGGGACTTCCGTCCGTGCAGGAACTTTCGGGAGAAGAACTGAAGGCAGAAGACCGCATGAAGACGGCAGAGACTCAGAAATCCGTGCTGAGGCATCCCGGCATCTGGATTATAGCCGCGTCAAGTGCATTCGTCTATATCGCAAAATACGCCATAGCCAACTGGGGCGTGCTGTTCCTTCAGAAAGAGAAGTCATTTACTCTAGAGTCTGCGACGCAGATAATAGCATTTTCTGCAGCCCTTGGCGTACTGGGGACTATTCTCGCCGGCTGGCTCTCGGACCGGGTGTTCAGGGGAAGCCGCATCATGCCTGTGATTATTTCGGGGCTTCTGGGCTTCATTTCGTTCGGACTTTTCCTGTTCGCGGGCGGCGGATATGTCGCCAATGTCATATATGTGTCCATGTTCAGCCTTGCGGTCGGCGTGCTTTACTGCATCATCGCAGGCCTGATGGCCATGGACATAGTGCCGAGAAAGGCTACGGGGGCTGCCCTCGGGATAGTCGGCATATCCAGCTATGTCGCCGCCGGCATCCAGGACATAGCCAGCGGCTATCTCATCCAGGGCTATACGGAGACGGCGGCGGATATGGCTGATGCAGTCTATAATTTCACGCCTGTTTCAATCTTCTGGCTTTTTGCGATGCTTGTCGCCTTTGTCCTTCCGGTCGTCAGCTGGAAGATGATGAAAAGGAAATAAAACCGTATATTTGGGGCATATAGCCGATAAACCATGGAATTGACAACACGAATCGAATACCGGACATCATGGGGACAGAATCTTTTTCTCCGGTCCGGAGAAAGACTTTATCCGCTTGAATATACAGAAGGTGACATATGGACCGGGACCATATCAGACCTGAAGCCCGGGAAACCTTTTGAATACCGTTATGAGGTGCATCAGGACGGGGTGTGCATCCGGTCGGAATGGGAATCCCACAGGATTGTGCCGGGAGAGGAAACTGCCGGCAACGGCTCGGGGATTCTTTACGGGTCAAAGGCCCGGCTTGAAGTCAGGGATTTCTGGCAGGATGTCCCTGCCGGTCTTCCTCTGCAGTCTGCTCCATTCAGAAGCGGTGTTTTTTCTCTTGTCCGGGGAAAGGTCTGGAAAGCCGCCGGCACGGCTGTCCCGGTGTTCTCGCTGAGGTCAGAGAAGAGCTTCGGAGTCGGTGAGTTCAATGACCTGAAGCTGCTTGTGGACTGGGCGGCGGCCACCGGACAGAAGGTCATCCAGCTTCTGCCGGTCAACGACACGACGATGACCGGGACATGGGAGGATTCATACCCTTACAATGCCAATTCCAGCTTTGCCCTCCATCCGCAGTTCATCCATCTTCCGGATGCGGGTGTCGTTGAGGATGAGGAGTATCTGCGTCTGCGGGATGAACTGAATGTCCTTCCTCAGGTGGATTACGAGAAGGTGAACAGGGAAAAGCTCCGGCTTCTGCGCAAGGCTTTCAAGAAGACATGGAAAAGGGTGTCGGCCACGAAGGCATACCGTAAATTCGTTGAAGAGAATGCCTCCTGGCTTCAGCCGTATGCGGCTTATTGTGTGCTGAGGGATGATTTCGGGACTGCCGACTTCACCCGTTGGAAATCGGACAAAGGGGATTTCAGGACATATAAGCCCGGGAAAGTGCGGAAATATGTATCCGCGGGGCAGAATGAGCCGGACTTCTGGTGCTTTGTACAGTATCACCTTCATCTGCAGCTTTCTGCAGCACGGGACCATGCCCATTCCAAAGGGGTGGTCTTCAAGGGGGACCTTCCTATCGGCGTGAGCCGCACGAGCGCCGACGCGTGGGTGGACAGACGGCTTTTCAATATGGACTCCCAGGCCGGGGCCCCGCCAGACGCTTTCTCTGCAGAGGGTCAGAACTGGGGATTCCCGACATATAACTGGGAAGAAATGTCCAAAGACGGCTATGCATGGTGGAAATCCCGCCTGAAGACTATGTCACAATATTTCGATGCTTTCAGGATTGACCATATATTGGGGTTCTTCCGCATCTGGGAGATTCCTTCGGATGCCGTGCACGGGCTTCTGGGACATTTCAATCCTGCCATGCCGTATTCTTCGGAGGAGCTCTCCCGTCTGGGTTTCGACATGCCGTCCGGAAGATATTCGCAGCCGTATATTGATGATTTCCTGATTGACGGGGTGTTCGGGGAATATGCCGCCGAAGTGAAGAAAAAATATGTTAGGGACGGCCGCCTCAGGAACAGGTATGCTTCCCAGAGAAAGGTGGCGGAGGCATTCCCGGGTAAGGATGAAAAATCCGTGGCTCTCAGAAGCGGCCTGATGCACATTATCGACAATGTGCTTTTTGTTGAGGACACGAAGAAGAAAGGATTCTGGCATCCGCGCATAGCTTCCCAGTACACATACAGCTACAGCCTGCTGGACGAGTACAGGAGGCTGGCATTCAACAGGCTCTATGACGATTTCTTCTATCGCCGGCACAATGCGTTCTGGAAGGACTCGGCGATGCGGAAGCTTCCTTCTCTGCTGACTGCCACAGGAATGCTTGCCTGCGGCGAGGACCTCGGCATGATACCCGACTGTGTGCCTGAGGTGATGCGGGAATACAGCATATTGTCGCTTGAAATCCAGCGGATGCCCAAGCGGCTGTACGAGAATTTTGCTGATACTTCACGCTATCCGTATTATTCAGTATGCTCTACTTCGACGCATGACATGAATCCGATAAGGGCCTGGTGGGAAGAGGACAGGGCCATGACAGACAAGTTCTGGCATGAAGTGCTCGGGGAGCAGGGGGATGCCCCGCTGTCGTGCGGACCGCAGATATGCCGGCGCATCGTGAAGATGCATCTTGATTCTCCGTCGATGCTGGCCATTATGCCGCTGCAGGACTGGCTTTCTATGGACGGGGACCTGAGGCTTGAAGACCCTTCGGCGGAAAGAATCAACATGCCTGCCGTCGCCCGGTACTACTGGCGCTACCGCATGCATCTGACTCTGGAGAATCTTCTCTCCCAAAGCGGGTTCAATGCTTCGGTGAGTGAAATGGTCGCATCTTCCGGCCGATAGGCCGGCTTCCTGTATATGACTCATGGAGGGATTTGACTATATATATGGAGGGATTTGACTATATATCAAGGGTGGAACCTCTTTCCTGGTGGGTCGGGATGAAGACCCCGCTGCAGCTGCTTGTCAACGGCAAGGACATTGCTTTGTGCGATGTCCGCATTGAGCCGGACTCCGCTCTGCAGTCCGGTCCTCTTTGTCCTGACGGGGGCTGCGGAGTGAAAGTGACGGCAGTCCACAGGGCGGACAGCCCGAATTATCTTTTCGTGGATGTGGATGTCGCTCCGGATGCCCTGCCGGGAACTTACCGGCTGGTGTTCACGAAAGACGGTGAGAGTTTCAGATATCCGTATGAGATTGCCCGGAGGGCTGAAGACTCGGCTCTGCGGGGGAGTTTCACGACGGCCGATATGATATACCTCATCATGCCGGACAGATTTGCCAATGGTGACTCGTCCAACGACTCCACTCCGGATACAGCCGAGAAGGCTGACCGCAGCGGATTTTTCGGCCGCCATGGCGGTGACCTGCAGGGAATAATCAATCACCTTGACTATATCTCCGACCTCGGGGCTACGGCCATATGGTGCACGCCTGTGCTGCTGGACAATGAGCCTGCGGGCTCATACCACGGCTATGCCTGCTCGGACTATTACAGAATCGACCCCCGCTTCGGCACGAATGAGCTTTACCGTGAGTTTGTGGACAAGGCACATGCACACGGACTGAAGGTCATAATGGACATAGTCACAAACCATTGCGGGGCCGCCCACTGGTGGATGGAGGACCTTCCGTTCAAAGACTGGATACACGGGTTCCCGGAATATACCGGCACATCCAACTGCTTCTCGGTCAATATGGACCCGAATGCTTCGGAGTATGACCTGGATATCCAGGAAAGCGGCTGGTTCGTCCCGTCCATGCCTGACATGAACCTTGACAATCCGTATGTCCTCAACTATTTCAAGCAATGGGCAGTGTGGTGGATAGAGTATGCAGGTCTTGACGGCCTCAGGGTGGACACCTATCCTTACAATGAGAAAGGTCCCATGAGCGGATGGTGTGCGGCAGTCCTCAGTGAGTATCCGGATTTCAACATAGTGGGCGAATGCTGGACTGCATCAATACCTCAGCTGGCGTACTGGCAGGGCGGCAATCCCAACAGAGACGGCTTTGATTCACACCTGCCGTCGATAATGGATTTTCCTCTCCATGATGCCGTCCGCGCTGGAGTCCCGACCGATTCCCGTGCGTGGGGAGAAGGAATGACCCGGGTCTATGACTGCCTGTCGCATGACTTTGTGTATCATGACCTGTCGAAGATGATGATTTTCCCCGGCAACCATGACACAGACCGCATAGGGGATGTGCTGAAACGCAATGCCGACAGGCATAAGATAGTGATGGCCATGATGGCTACCATGCGCGGAATACCGCAGCTCCTCTACGGGGATGAGATGATGTTTGTGTCAAGGGACAGGTCCAAGGGGCACGGAGGTATCCGCGTGGACTTTCCGGGAGGATGGCCTGGGGATGAACAGGATTTCTTTTCTCCCGAAGGCCGTGCCGCAGCCGGGGCCGGCACTGACGGCAAGCCGGTTCCAGAGGGGCAGATTGCAGCCCTCCATGACTTTACAAGGCATCTTTTCCGCTGGAGAAAGAACAAGCCTGTCATCCACAGAGGAAAGACCATGCATTTCCTGTCAAGGGACAACACTTACGCCTATTTCCGCTATGATGCCACCGACGCCGTCTTCGTGTTCATCAACAATTCCCGCGGAAAGAAAAAGATTCCGTGGTCACATTATTCGGAGATAGCGGCGGGCCTGCATGACGGACGCAATGTATTGACGGGCGAGCCTGCGGAGATCTCGGATTCCACTGTCGTTGGGCCGAGGCAGGTGCTGGTCGTCGAATATAAGAGGCGGCCTGTGAAATAGCTGCGGCGGAAAATGAAAAAATATATTTCCTGAAAAATGAAAAAGATACTGATGCTTGTTATGACATTGGCTTCTGCAGCAGGACTTTCTGCTCAGGATGCAGTTCCGGCCGGGGTGGAGACCCTTGCTTCTCCCGACGGCGGCCTTTCTCTGAAATTCACCGTCACTGAAAACGGCGAACCTTGCTATTGGCTGGATTACAGGGACAAGCCTGTAGTGCTCCCGAGTACGCTGGGCTTTGAATTCAGGGGCACTCAACCCGGACCGAAGTTCGCATTCGGAGAGACTCTGGCAATACTCCCTTACGGGGAACCGGACGATTTCCACAGCGGTTTCGTGGCGGAGAATGTCGTGAGGAGCAGTTTCGACGAGACATGGAGCCCGGTATGGGGGGAAGAGTCGGAAATCCGCAACCATTACAATGAAATGGCAGTAACCCTGCGCCAGCATTCTACTGACAGGCTGATGATTGTCCGTTTCCGCCTCTATAACGACGGTCTCGGCTTCAGGTACGAATTCCCGGAGCAGGACAATCTCACTTATTTCGTCATAAAGGAGGAACTCACACGATTTGCCATGGCCGGGGACCATACGGCATGGTGGATTCCCGGAGACTATGACACCCAGGAATATGACTATACCGAATCCCGGCTGTCGGAAATCCGCGGCCTGATGCCGTCCGCAATTACAGGCAACTCCTCCCAGACTCCTTTCTCCATGACGGGAGTCCAGACGGCCCTGCAGATGCGCACTGACGACGGCCTGTACATCAACATCCACGAGGCTGCGCTCGTGGACTATTCATGCATGCATCTTGACCTTGATGACAGGGACCTTGTCTTCACTTCCTGTCTGACACCTGACGCCCAGGGCTGGAAAGGCTACATGCAGGCTCCGTGCAGGACTCCGTGGAGGACGGTAATGGCAGTTGATGATGCGAGGAAAGCCTTGGCTTCGAGACTTATACTCAATCTCAACGAACCTTGTGCCTATGAAGACGTGTCATGGATCAAGCCTGTGAAATACATGGGAGTATGGTGGGAGATGATTACAGGGAAGAGCACATGGTCATACACTGACATGCAGTCAGTGAAGCTCGGCTCCACGGATTATTCCGGGAGTGTCCCGAACGGCCGGCACGGCGCAAACAACGGCAATGTCCGCAGGTACATTGACTTTGCCGCTGAACACGGCTTTGACCAGCTGCTCATAGAGGGCTGGAATATCGGCTGGGAGGACTGGTCCGGGAAGTCAAAGGATTATGTTTTCGACTTCGTCACCCCTTATCCGGACTTTGACATCAAGGCTCTCAATGAATATGCGCACGCAAAGGGTATCCGCCTGATGATGCATCACGAGACTTCATCGTCAGTGAGGAACTATGAACGCCACATCGATGCCGCATACGGCCTGATGGACAAATACGGGTACAATGCCGTGAAGAGCGGCTATGTAGGGGACATCATCCCGCGCGGAGAGCATCATTACGGCCAGTGGATGAACAACCATTATCTCTATGCCGTGAAGAAGGCCGCGGAGCATCATATCATGGTCAATGCGCATGAGGCTGTCCGCCCTACCGGACTCTGCCGCACTTATCCGAACCTCATCGGCAACGAGTCGGCCCGTGGCACAGAATATCAGGCATTCGGGGGCACAAGGCCGCATCATGTCACCATTCTTCCGTTCACCCGCCTTCAGGGCGGCCCGATGGATTTTACTCCCGGCATCTTCATGATGGACATAGAGAATTTCAATCCACAGAACCATTCCCATGTCAACTCCACCCTTGCCAACCAGCTTGCCCTGTATGTGACGATGTATTCTCCGCTGCAGATGGCGGCAGATGCTCCGGAGCATTATCAGGCCCATATGGATGCCTTCCGGTTCATCAAGGATGTAGCCGTGGACTGGTCTGAAAGCAGGTATCTGCTGGCGGAACCGGGGGATTACATTGTGATTGCGCGCAAGGCCAAGGTGCCCGCAGGACAGGACAAGACTTCACCGGAAGCCGGAGACGGGGCATGCCGCCGTCCGCAGTGGTTTGTCGGAGGCGTGACAGACGAGAATGCCCGCACTGTCGAATTCTCATTTGATTTCCTGGAGCCCGGCAGGAAATACGAGGCCACAGTTTATGCAGACGCAGAAGATGCCCATTACCTGACCAATGCCGAAGCGTATGTCATCTCCACGGAAAAAGTGACTTCGAAGTCAAGGATGAAGATATACATGGCTCCCGGCGGAGGCTTTGCCGTTTCAATCCGGGAAATAATGTGATCATATGTAGTACTGGCCGCCATGTACATGCGTTGGGCAGCCGATGCAATGGGCAGAATCTGACTGTCCAGGGACTATACAGAGACTGTCCCTGGACAACGCACTGACTATCCCGGGATCACGCAGTCAAAGTATTCCCTGAAGAGTGATTCTGCGCGGGCAAGCTGTTCCTTTGTGTTGAGCGGCACATCCTTGAGCTTGTACTCCTGCCCGAGGGCCCCGTATTTGTTGACACCGAGTGTATGGTAGGGGAGGATGTCCACTCTCTGTAGCATTCTGTATCCGGATTCGGGTGTACCGCCGTCCTGTGCCGGTTTCTTCCCGAAATGCTCCCCGAGAGCCCTGATGTCTTCTTCGGAATCACTGTATCCCGGTACGAGCACATACCTGAGCCAGAAAGGTTTCCCATGTTCCTCCAGCCAGGCTGCAGTGCGGAGTGTCTGTTCATTGCTCCGGCCGGTAAGTGACAGGTGCCTTGCTGGGTTGAACTCCTTGACATCAAGCAATACGAGGTCTGAGAGAGAGAACAGTTCCTCGACATCACTGTTCCACACGCCTCCGTTGGTGTCCAGGCATACATTTATTCCGTTCTCATGCAGCTGTTTCACGAGCGGCACAAGGGCTCCGGCCTGCACCGTCGGTTCTCCGCCCGAGAATGTCACTCCTCCGCGTTTCCCGAAGAAAGGCTTCTGCCTGACTGCCATCTGAAGGATTCCATCTATGTCGGTCTCTGTCCCTCCCTCATATGGGATGGTATCGGGATTGGCGCAATAAAGGCATCTGAACGGGCAGCCCTGAAGAAAAACGACGAGCCGGAGCCCCGGCCCGTCGTATGTTCCCATTGATTCGTATGAATGAACCTTAAGAGTCATGTCTGTCATGAAATTCCGTGAATTGTCCGATTACATGGACTGGTGGAAAGTGCGGGCAATGACTTCCAGCTGATGCTCCCTGCTCAGTTTCGTGAAGTTCACCGCATATCCGGATACCCTGATGGTAAGCTGCGGGTAGTTTTCCGGATGCTCCATCGCGTCTTCCAGCATTTCCCTGTTGAGCACATTGACATTCAGGTGATGCGCACCCTTGGAGAAGTATCCGTCCATCATGGTCACAAGATTCTCAATGCGCTCTTCGCCGGTCGGTCCGAGAGATTTCGGCACGATTGAGAAAGTGTTGCTGATACCGTCCATTGCATCATGGTAGTCAAGCTTGGCCACTGAGCTGAGCGAGGCGATGGCGCCATGGCAGTCGCGGCCGTGCATCGGGTTGGCACCCGGAGCGAATGCGACTCCTTTCGCCCTTCCGTCCGGCGTTGCCCCTGTCTTCTTTCCGTACATCACATTTGAAGTGATTGTGAGAAGCGACAGCGTCGGCATGGCATTCTTGTAGACCGGAAGCTTGCTGAGCTCCTTGCTGAAGAAATGCACGAGGTCCACGGCCAGTGAGTCCACCTTGTCGTCGTCGTTCCCGAAGCAAGGGTATTCTCCCTGGATGTCGAAGCCGTCAGTGAGGCCGTCGGCATTGCGGTGCGCAGTCACTTTCGCATATTTGATTGCGGAAAGGGAATCCACCGCAATGGAGAGTCCTGCCACGCCGTATGCGAGGTTGATTTCAGGATTGGTGTCTATGAACGCCATCTGTGAGCGCTCATAGTCGTATTTGTCATGCATGTAGTGGATGATGTTCATGGCCTCGTTGTAGACCCTTGCCACTTCATGCAGCACTTTCTTGTAGTTGTTGATGACTTCTTCAAAGTCAAGCACATCGCTCTTGAGCGGCTCGATTCCCTCGACCATCAGTGTGCCGGTGTTCTCGCAGCGTCCGCCGTTGATGGCGAGCAGAAGGGCCTTGGCGAGGTTGGCGCGGGCACCGAAGAACTGGATGGCCTTTCCGATGGCCTGGTATGACACGCAGCAGGCGATGCCGTAGTCGTCGCAGCTGCGCACATGGCGCATGAGGTCATCGTTCTCATACTGGATGGAGCTTGTGTCCACTGACACCTTGGCGCAGAATTCCTTGAATCCTTCCGGAAGGTCCGGGCTCCAGAGCACGGTCATGTTAGGCTCGGGAGCAGGCCCGAGGTTGTACAGGGTCTGCAGGAAGCGGAATGAAGTCTTTGTCACCTTCACCTTGCCGTCGTTGAAGCGGCCTCCGATGGATTCGGTCACCCAGGTCGGGTCTCCTGCGAATATTTCGTTGTAAGACTGCATCCTCAGGTGTCTTACCATCCTGAGCTTCATCACGAACTGGTCGATGAGCTCCTGGGCGAAGCTTTCATCGATGACCCCGTGGTCAAGGTCGTACTGGATGTATATGTCAAGGAATGAAGACACATTGCCGAGGGACATCGCTGCCCCGTCCTGTTCCTTGACGGCGGCGAGGTAGGCCATATATACCCACTGTACAGCCTCGTGTGCATTCATTGCCGGCCTTGAAAGGTCAAGGTCATAGAATGAGCCCATGACTTTGATTTCATTGAGGGCCCTGATCTGCTCGGAAACTTCTTCCCTCAGCCGTATCGTGGCGTCTGTCATCGGGCCTGTGAGATTGTGCAGGTCCTCTTTCTTGGCCTCAATGAGCCTGTCTGCGCCATAGAGGGCAAGCCTGCGGTAGTCTCCGATTATACGGCCTCTCGAATAGTTGTCAGGCAGACCTGTAAGGAATCCAAGGGACCTGTACTTCCTGATTTCTTCGGTGTATACGTCAAATACTCCGTCATTGTGGGTCTTGCGGTAGTGGGTGAAGATTTCCTTTACCTTAGGGTCAAGTTCCACGCCGTTTTCCCTGCAGGCTTTTTCAACCACCTTGTAGCCTCCGAAAGGCTTGATGGCCCTCTTGAGCAGTTCATCTGTCTGAAGTCCGACGATGAGCTCGTTCTCCCTGTCAATGTACCCTGCCTTGTGGGAGGTGATGGTGGAGATTGTCTTAGCATCAATTGACCGTATGCCGTTGTTCTTCCTCTCTTCATCAAGAGCGGAGAGACATTCGTTCCAAAGTTTCTTTGTCCTTTCGGACGGTCCTTTCAGGAATGACGCATCCCCGGTATAAGGGGTAATGTTCCTGTAGACGAAATCTGACACATCGATTTTGCGGCTCCATGCGCCGTCTTTGAATTTCTCTCTGATTTCCATAAACAAACTGTCAGTTATTTTTTTTTCTCTCTAAATTTCAGGCCGCAAAGATATATCTTAATTTTTAATCTCTCAAATTTGATTTGTCGGCACGAAATATGCTGTCCGATATTGCCTTTTTTTGAGTGTAGAGGGGAATCCATAATTATTAAATGGGGAATCCATTGATATTAAATGAAGCAGCCGGAATCAATAAATTAAATTTGGGATCTTCAATGAAAAACAATACATCAGAATACAGGTTCACGATTATAGTTCCTGTATACAATGAGCAAGGGAACATCCGGCGTCTGTCGGATGCCCTGTCCTCATATCTTCCGCGCTGTCCGTACAAGGCCTGTGTGCTGTTCGTGGATGACGGATCGGATGACGGGTCCGGGACTCTCATTGAAAAGACATGTTCGGAGAATGATGACTTCTTTTATCTCCGGTTTGCCTCCAATGCGGGCCTGAGTGCGGCGATTAAGGCAGGGTTCGACTATGCCGGATCCGAGTATGTGGGCTATATGGATGCGGACATGCAGACTTCACCGGAAGATTTCTCCCTTCTCCTGCCCTATGCCGGGGACTACAGCATGGTCACAGGAATCAGGGCGGAAAGGCATGACAATATATTCAAAAGGTTTCAGTCCCGGTTTGCCAATGGCTTCAGGCGCATGATGACACATGACGGTGCAACCGACACAGGCTGTCCCCTGAAGGTCTTCAGGACAGAGTGTGCCAGGCGCATCCCCATGTTCAAGGGAATGCACAGGTTTTTTCCTGCGCTTGTCCTGCTTCAGGACGGGGGCTCGTACCGGCAGGTCCCGGTCAGGCATTATCACAGGCTTGCCGGAAAGTCAAAGTTCCATCTCTGGAACAGGCTTTGGGGGCCTCTCGCCGACTGCTTCGCATACAGATGGATGAAATCCAGATATATAAATTATTCTGTAAGCCGCACGGACCTGATGTCGGAGGCTGAATGACAGATACCAAAGGACTCCCGGCATGGATTATCCTGCATTCATATATGTCATAGGATTTGCTGCCCAGATATTTTTCTCGGCACGCACTCTTTTCCAATGGATCAAGGCGGAAAAAAGCCGGCATGTGGGGTCTCCCGCCTCATATTGGGTGTTCAGTGTCGCCGGCTCATGGCTGTTCTGCCTCTACGGCTGGCTGAGGGATGATTTTTCAATCATCCTCGGGCAGTTCATTTCGTATTATATATATCTGTGGAATCTGAAGAACAAGGGCATATGGGGGAAACTTCCTCTCGTGCTGAAAATAATCCTGGCGGTGACTCCGCTTGTCGCAGCCGCATTCATGCTGAAAGACGCCGGGGCTTTCGCCGATGAATTCTTCCGCAACGAGAATGTCCCGTTTTCCCTGGTGCTGTTCGGGTCCGCAGGGCAGATAATATTTACCTTGAGATTCATGTACCAGTGGGTATATTCCTACCGCAGGCATGAGTCCCTGCTTCCGGCCGGATTCTGGATAATAAGCCTTGTCGGGTCGGGGCTCATAATCGCATACGGCGTATTCAGGCATGACCCTGTGCTCATACTCGGCCAGTCATTCGGATTTGTGGCATATCTGCGCAACCTTGTAATCGGATGGCGCGAAAGGAAATCATCCCGTACAACAGAACGACAGAAATGAAGAAGTTTATAGAAAACCATCCTGCGGCAGCTGCTGTAATGCTGATGTTCATCACACTGTTTCCTCTCATGGCATTGAGGGATTTCACACCCGCAAATGAACTCAGGTACCTGAACATCACTGACGAGGCATTGGCCGGCGGACATTTCTTCGCCTTCACCAGCCAGGGTGAGCCGTATGCCGACAAGCCGCCTCTCTATTTCTGGCTCATGATGCTCCTGAAGACGATTTTCGGCGGGCATTCCATGCCGGCTCTGTCTATGCTGTCGTTCATCCCTGCTGCGGTGATGATGACAGTCATGGACAGATGGGCCGTATCGGCTTCAGGGACAACCGGCAGGCCAGACTTCCTCACAAGATTTGCCTCATCCCTGATGCTGGGCACTTCGGCTCTTTTCCTGGGAACATCCGTATTCCTGAGGATGGATATGCTGATGTGCATGTTCATAGTGCTTGCATTGCATTCGTTCTATAAACTGTATACAGGACAGGGAAACAGAAAGGTGCAGGGTATACTTCTGCCTGTGTATATTTTTCTCGCCCTGTTTACCAAGGGGCCTGTGGGACTGCTGGTCCCGCCAGTGTCCATCATCGTTTTCCTTGTCCGGGAAGGCAAGATCAGAGATATCGGCAAATATCTCGGATGGAAGACCTGGGGTATTCTCGTCCTGCTGTGCGCCCTGTGGTTTGCCGGTGTCTGGTTTGACGGAGGCAGGGAGTATCTGGAGAATCTTCTGTTTCACCAGACTCTGGACCGGGCAGTGGATGCATTCCATCACAAGGAGCCTTTCTGGTATTATGCGGTGGCGATATGGTATGTCCTCGCCCCGTATTCAATTCTGCTTGTGCTGGCCTTTTTCTCGGAATTCACCCGCGGCATAAGTGATTCCGGAAACTTCCGGGAAAGAAGCATGCGCAGGCTGTCGGTTTCAGTGACGGCATGTACATTCATCATGCTCTCGGCTTTCAGCTCGAAACTGTCGATATACCTTCTGCCGATATTTCCGTTCATGGTTTATATGCTGCCGCTCCTGTCCGGCAAGTTCCGCTGGAGAGCATGGCATACCCTGTCGCTTATGATTCCTGCGTCCGTGTTTGTCGTGGCGGGAGCAGGAGGAATAGCAGTGCTTGTCACCCGCTGTGTCCCTGCCCTTGAAGCATATGGCTTTGCCTGGTCGCCTTATGTCTTCGTTGCATTGTCCCTTCTGGCTGCCGGCGGAATCCTGGGCATGATACTGGTCCTGAAAAGCAGGTCATGGCAGCTGCCGGTCATTTCCCTTGCAGTATCGGTACTGGCTGCAGCAGCTGTCGTTTCAGCCGTGATACCGCAGGCCAATGACTATATCGGGTACCGCAATGTATGCAGGACTGCTGCGGAGATGGCATCCGGCTCTCCAGGGAAAACAGTCTATGTGACGCTTTCAGTGTTCCGTCCGGACAATATGGATGTATATCTGCATGAGGACATCATTGACTTCGGCAAGGATACGGGCTCTTACCTTGATGCTGGTCTCGGTTCCCATGTCCTGATTGTGAAGACTTCGGCAGTATCTGATGATTCAGGGCTGCATGACCGCCTGCAGGGCCTGAATCCCGTGCAGGTCGGTGAATACAGCCTGTACCTCATGCCTGGTCATCAGGAACCTCAACCTTAGAGGCAATCACTTCATAAACCGTCTTTTCCGTCCCGTCGTTTCCGGTAAAGCGGGAAGTGCGCAGTCTTCCCGCCACATATAGCGGTGCTCCCTTGACAATGGCGCTGAAGTCCGGCATGCCCTTTCCTGCCCATGCCACGATGTTGTGCCATGTCGTCTCCACGACTGCCTCCCCGTCCTTTGTCTTGTACATGAAATTGGTCGCCAGCGAGAATCTCGCGACCTGGCTGCTGCCTACCGCCGAGATGCGGACATTGCCCACATTCCCCCTCAGTTCGATTCTGTTCAGTTGTTCCATAATGTGATACATTTAATTCTGTTATGTCCGCCTTGATTTCGCGCGCTTTCATCAGGCAGAGGCAAAGTAAGGGAAAATATCTGTAGCGTCCGACATGTGTCTGTCCGGCATCGTTGACTTTTTCTGTTTCTGATGTCCGGAATTTTTCTTTTTTGAAACAGCTGTCCTTTTTTTCTGCTTTTTTCTTTTTCCGGCATGGACCATAAATTTTTTTTGTCCTGTCCGAAAAAATTGGGAATCGGAAAGAAAAAGAAAAATTTCCGGCCTGTTGCCTGTATTTCGCCACATTGTCTTTGCGTTTTCCTTCCCATTTGCCACATTTGATGTGACCAATGATGCCGTAATATGGGATATAAAGCTGAAGATAACCGCAAGTTTGCAGTCTGTCTTGAATGTGGGGATGAGATCCAGTATGGCCGGACAGACAGAAAATTCTGCTGCGAGAACTGCAAGAACAAGTACCACAACCGGATGACTCGCAATAGCCGTAATGTCAAGCTGAGGATAATCAATTCCTTGCATAAGAATTACAAAATCCTTGAGCGGATGCTGAAGCTCGGACTGGATTCGATTGACATGACGGAACTGAAACATCTGGGCTTTGATCCGTCGTTTGTCACTTCCTACAGGAAGTTCCGGCGCCATGACGAATTCTGCTGCTTCGACATACGGTTCATCATGACGCCGAACCGCATCTATTCTGTGTCACGTCTTCAGACCGCATTGGCGGATAATGAGGAGGATGAACCGGAAAAATCCGTACATTCGCACCGGTGATTGACAATACAAGTCGTACATGGAATTGGCAATACGATTCGTGATTGGCAATACAAAGGGAAATATACGGCAATAATATGGACAGCAATAACTTGTGCAATAATAAAATGGACAGTAATATGGACAGTAATATGGACAATAATATGGACAATGGCACTGTGGATATGAACAGGGGATCAGAAAATACGGACTGCACAGCAAACCCGCTTCTTGACAAGTCTCCTTGTCCCTATGGAGCCCCGCAGTTTGACAAGATATGCAACGGGCATTACCTCCCGGCCTTTGAATCGGCGCTGGCTGAGGCCAGGGCGGAAATTGACGCCATTGCTGACAATCCCGATGCCCCGACGTTTGAGAATACGGTGGAGGCCCTGGAGTACAGCGGAGCGGCATTGTCAAGGGTGTCTGATGTCTTTTTCAATATCCTGGAGGCGGATACCGATGACGAGAAGCAGGAAATAGCAGAGAAAGTTTCCCCGATGCTGACTGGCTTTTCAATGTATGTGTTTATGAATGAAAAGCTTTTCAGGAGAGTGAGGAGCGTGTATGAACGGAAGGATTCACTCTCTCTGGAGCCGGACAGCATGAAGCTTCTGGAAGATACCTGGAAATCGTTTGTCCGCAGCGGTGCGGCCCTTGAAGGAGACGCCAGGGCAAGATTCGCGGAATATACCGAACAGCTCTCGCTGCTGTCCATCCGGTTCAGCAAGAATGTACTTGCGGCGACCAACGCATATTGTCTCCATATAACGGATGAGTCCGGCCTTGAAGGACTGCCTGGCTATGTCAGAGATATGGGAAAGGCATCGGCTGAAGAGAGAGGACTGGAAGGATGGGCATATACTCTTGAATATCCGAGCTTCAATGCATTCATGAAGTTCAGCTGCCGTCGGGATCTCCGCCGTCAGATGTATATGGCGAGGGCCTCCCGGGCTTTGGACGGAGACTGCGGCAATGCCGGCATCATCGGGGAAATAGTTTCTCTCAGGCTTGAAATGGCAAGGCTTCTCGGATACAGGACATATGCCGGCTATGCCCTGGAGGAAAGGATGGCAAAGACTCCCCGGGCAGTGGACGGATTTCTTTCCGGCCTGCTGGCCAGGACCCTGCCCTTTGCCGGCCGGGAAGTATCGGAAGTGCGGGAGTATGCCGTCGGGCACGGATTTGACGGAGAAAGTCTGGAGCCGTGGGATTTTACTTTCTGGTCAGAGAGGTGCCGGGAAGAGCGGTATTCGTACAATGAGGAGCAGCTGAAGCCGTATTTCAGGCTGGAGGACTGCATATCCGCTGTCTTCGGCCTTGCCGGCAGGCTTTATGGACTGAAATTCATTGAAAGGGATGACATTCCTGTATACCATAAGGATGTAAAGGTATATGATGTGAAGGACGGGAACGGCAGGCATCTTGCCCTGTTCTATGCGGACTTCTTCCCCCGTCAGTCAAAGAGAGACGGTGCGTGGATGACGGAATTCCGCGGCCAGAGCATCCGTGACGGGGTGGAGGAACGGCCGCTGATAAGTATTGTCACCAATTTTACAAAGCCGTCGGCCACATCTCCGTCTCTGTTGACACACAACGAATTCTCTACTTTTCTCCATGAATTCGGCCATGCGCTCCACGGAATTCTTGCCGAAGGCCGGTATCCGTCTCAGACGGGGACGAATGTTGAAAGGGACTTTGTCGAACTTCCTTCGCAGATAATGGAAAACTGGGCCTGCGAGCCGGAATTTCTGGATTCATTTGCCAGGGACTACAGGACCGGAGAGGTTATTCCGGATTCCCTTGTGGACAAAATAGTGGCCTCCCGGAATTATCTTGCCGGGTATCAGCAGGTAAGGCAGCTTCAGTTCGGAATACTCGACATGGCATGGCATACGATGGAAGAAGCCTCGGACTGCATGGCGGCATCGGGGGACTTGTGCGGATTTGAGAATAAGGTCCTGGAAGGCTCTGCCGTGCTGCCGCATGTGCCGGGGACTGCGATATCCCCGTCGTTCGGGCATATTTTTTCAGGAGGGTATGCCGCGGGCTATTATTCATACAAGTGGGCGGAAGTGCTGGAGGCGGATGCGTTCTCTGTATTCAGGAAGAACGGAATATTCGACAGGGCTACCGCCGATTCCTTCCGCAGGAACATCCTTTCCCGCGGAGGGTCGGAAGATGCGTCAGTGCTGTACCGCAATTTCATGGGCCGTGACCCTCAGCCGGAGGCCCTGATGGAAAAATTGGGGCTGACGGATGCAACATTTCGGGCAGATGTCCGGTCTGATATGTAAAAGATGATTCGAATATGAAAAAGATTTTTATTGCAGCAGCCGCTTTGTCGGCAATTATCTTCGTCTCCGCATGCGGAGCAGAAATCAATTTGTCCGGTGTCGAGGAGACAAGGGCCCATGCCGTTGCGGACAATTATACTTCACTCCGCATTTCATCTGCCATATCCGCTGTCCTGTCCGCAGATGCAGATTCAGTTAAAATCATTGCGGACGGGAATGTAATCGATTATGTGTCCGTAGAGCAGCAGGGCGGGGAACTGGTCCTGTCAGTAAAATTCCCATCAGGCTTCGGTCTTGTGCGGGGCGGCTTTGATGTCAGGGCAATTGTGCCATGCAGCCCGAGTCTGTCAAAAGTGAAGGTAAGCGGGGCATCAAGCCTTGCTGCAGACAAGGCCATGGAGGCAGGGGAGCTGTCTGTCCGTCTTTCCGGAGCCTCGTCTTTCAGAGGGGAAATAATTGCCGATACCGCACATCTTGCCATTTCCGGAGCAAGTGACGCCCGCCTTTGCGGCCGCGTCCTGTCATGTGACATGTCCTTGTCAGGAGCATCTTCGCTCAAGGGCCTGGACGGGAATCTCCTGGAGACGGATGTCGCCGGCATCGACATATCCGGGGCAAGCAATGCCCGGTTTGTATGCAATGGCACTCTGTCCGGAGAAGTATCCGGAGCATCTTCTGTCAAATGCGGCGGCGATGCCGACTGGTCGGTATCGGCAACCGGAGCGTCTTCAATAAGCAGAAAATAATCCGGTGCGAAAATAATCCGGGCCCCTGTGCTTTCAGTTTTTCCCGGCTGCAGCTGTGTCCTTGCGCGGGCCCTTGAAAATCAGGGCGAAGAGTATGGCCACCAGAAGGGCATATCCTGCGAAGATGTACCATACCGTGCTCCAGTCTCCCATGGTATAGATGACACCCCCGATGTTCTCCGTATGGGTGAAGCTGTTGACTACGGCCTGGGCGCCGATCATCCCGATTGATGCCCCGAGGCCGTTGGTCATGAGCATGAACAGTCCCTGGGCGCTGGACCGGATGTCCTCGGTGGTCTTCTGGTTGACATAGAGGCTTCCGGAGATGTTGAAGAAGTCGAATGCGACTCCATAGACAATCATGGAGAGGATGAACATCCAGACGCCGGAGCCCGGATTCCCGAGGCCGAAAAGTCCGAATCTGAATACCCATGCAATCATGGCAATCAGCATGACATTCTTGATGCCGAAGCGTTTCATCGCGAAAGGAATGAGGAGTATCCCGAGGGTCTCGGATACCTGGGAAATTGAAATCAGGGCATTGGCATTTTCCGCTCCGAATGTGCCGGCGAATTCAGGGACAGCCTTGAAGCTGGTGATGAAAGGATTGGCATAGCCGTTGGTTATCTGCAGGGCGACTCCGAGCAGCATGGAGAAGATGAAGAATACAGCCATGTCCCTGTCCTTGAACAGGGCAAAGGCCTTCAGCCCGAGGGCCTCGGCCAGATTTTTCTTCTCCTTGGCAGCCTTTACGGGGCAGTTCGGGAGAGAAAGCGCATACAGCATCAGGATGAGGCCCAGGAATCCGGATGTGAGGAACTGCCAGTATGTGGACTGGAACTGTACTCCGTCCCCGTCTCTCATGAAGTTGACGAAAAGCATGCTGCAGATGAATCCGATTGTGCCGAATACCCTTATCGGAGGAAAGTCTTTGACTGTGTCGTATCCGTTGTCTTCGAGAATGGAATATGCCACGGAGTTGGAGAGAGCTATCGTAGGCATGAAGAAGGCCACGCTCAGGGAATACAGGGGGAAAAGGATGCCGAATTCCACTGATGCTCCGGCTGTCATCCCGTAATATCCCGCCGCCAGCATGGCCACTCCTGCGATTCCGTGGCAGAGGCTGAGCACTTTCTGCGCGGGCATGAGCTTGTCCGCAACAATTCCTATGAGGGCCGGCATGAATATGGAGACTATGCCCTGCATTGAGTAGAACCATCCTATGTTTTCTCCGAGTCCGGACTTGCCGAGATAGTTGCCCATGGAAGTGAGGTATGCACCCCAGATGGCGAACTGCAGGAAATTCATGAGAATAAGCCTGGTGCGTACAGCTTTGCTTTTCATTTGTCTTGTGTCATTAATATAAGGCAGGAACAAATATACGAGTATTTCTTCAACTTTTGCTATCTTTGAAGTTTGAAAAAAGATTTCGGATGAAATTTGTCAAGACACATGCTGATGCCGCCTCGTCCGCCCGCTGCGGCGTTATAACGACGGACCATGGTACCATAGAGACCCCGATTTTCATGCCTGTGGGCACTGTCGGGTCTGTCAAAGGCATCTATCACAGGAATTTGAAAGAAGACATCGGCGCGGAAATCATTCTGGGCAACACCTATCACCTCTATCTTCGTCCGGGACTTGACATCCTGCGCAGGGCAGGCGGACTCCACAGGTTCATTTCATGGGACAGGCCGATTCTGACAGACAGCGGAGGATTCCAGGTCTTTTCCCTTTCCCCCATCAGGAAACTGACTCCGGACGGATGCACATTCCGGTCGCATATAGACGGCTCCAGGCATGTCTTCACTCCCGAAAATAATGTAGATACGCAGAGGATTATCGGCGGGGACATAATAATGGCCCTTGACGAATGCACACCCGGAGACGCTTCATGGGACTATGCTAGGAAGTCTTTGAATCTGACAAAGTCCTGGCTTGAGAGATGCATAAGGCATTTTGACGCTACGGAACCTCTGTACGGGTATTCACAGACCTTTTTCCCGATTGTGCAGGGATGCGTGTATCCTGACCTGAGGCGGGAGGCTGCCGAGCATGCCGCATCCCTTGACAGGGAGGGCTACGCCATCGGAGGCCTGTCAGTGGGGGAGACGACGGAGCAGATGTACGAAATGCTCGAGGTCGTCTGCCCGATTCTGCCGGATGACAAGCCGAGATATCTCATGGGAGTCGGCACGCCGGCCAACATTCTGGAAGGAATTGCCAGGGGAGTCGACATGTTCGACTGCGTCATGCCTACCCGCAACGGGCGCAACGGCATGATATTTACATGGGACGGCATCATGAACATGAGGAACCTGAAATGGGCCGACGATTTTTCTCCCCTCGACCCGAAAGGTTCGTCATTCGTCGACAGGACATACAGCAAGGCATATCTGCGTCATCTGTTCGTCGCCGGGGAAATCTTTGCCGGACAGATTGCCAGCGAGCATAATCTGGCTTTTTATCTTGACCTTGTCCGGGAAGCGCGCAGGCACATCGCTGCCGGCGACTTCGCTTCATGGAAGAATGAAACTGTCAGACGGGTGATGACAAGGCTGTAGGAATTGACCCCCATTGCGTCTGGAAATTAAACCATCGGGATATGGAACTGAAACCGAGACTGCTTGATCTTTATATAATCAAGAAATTCATATTCACCTTTTTTATCGCGCTGCTGCTTATCATCGGCATCGTGATAATCTTTGACATCAGCGAGAAAATCGATGACTTCGTGAGCAACGAGGCTCCGCTCACGGCCATAATCTTTGACTATTATCTGAATTTCATTCCGTATTTCATGAACATGTTCAGTCCTCTGTTCGTGTTCATCACTGTGATTTTCTTCACCTCGAAGATGGCCGCTGATTCCGAGATTGTGGCAATTCTGTCATGCGGCATCAGTTTCCACCGGATGATGGTGCCGTATATAGTCTCCGCTACGCTCATCGCCATGTTCTCCCTGTGTCTCAACCTGTTCGTCATACCTCAGTCCAATGCGACCCGGGTTGAGTTCGAGGCAAAGTATATCAAGGGGCACAACAAGAAGACAGCCCGCAACATACATTACCAGATTGCTCCCGGTGAATTTGTCTATGTGGAATCATTCAGCTCCTGGAACAATACGGCCTACCGGTTCACGCTCGAAAGAATCAAGGACAACAAGCTCGTGTCCAAGCTTTCGGCTGAAACGGCAGTCTGGGACAGCACGGCTTCCTGCTGGTCGCTCAGGAAATATTTCATACGGGATTACACCTCGGCTCTCGGTGACAGGGTCCGCAGCGGCGCACAGCTTGACACTGTCATAGACTTGAGTGTAAATGACCTGTATATACAGCACGGGGAAGTAGAGACCCTTTCTTACAAGGACCTCAACGAAATGATTGCCATCCAGAAGATGAGGGGTGACGCCAATGTCAAAGTCGCACTCATTGAAAAGCATACCCGTTTTGCCCTGCCGTTCTCGGCATTCATCCTTACCATAATGGGAGTGGCGCTTTCTTCTAAAAAGAGGAGGGGAGGAATCGGCTGGAACATAGGAATAGGCATAGCGCTCAGCTTTTCCTACATATTGTTCCTCCGTTTCAGCCAGATGTTCGTGTATACGGACTTTCTGCCTCCGGGAATAGCGCTCTGGGTGCCTAATATCCTGTTTGCCTTTATCGCAGGCTTCCTGTACAGGATAGCCCCTAAATAAATGACCGGCTCCGGGCTTTGGCATGAATCACCAAATTGCCCGGAGCCGGACCAGTGCCGGGAGCGGCCTGTGCGGCCATGACACCGATGCCGTCAGTCAACGAATATGCACCAGCCGAACGGGTCTTCGGTTTCCCCGTACTGGATGCCTGTAATCATGTTGTATAGCCTGAGGCTCTTCGGCCCGCATTCCGTCTTTGACCCGAACCGGTATGAAGTGACTTCTTCCGACTCGAGGAACGGCTTGTCGTCTATCTGGTAGACCGGGGTAATCACTACGGCTGTGCCGCATTCCCCTGTTTCTTCGAAAGTGCTGAGTTCCCCGACTTCAATCTGTCTTCTCTCGACTTCCATGCCGAGGTACCTGGCTGCGGCCTCGAGTGACTTGTTGGTGATTGAAGGCAGTATGGAGTCCGACTTCGGAGTGATGTATGTGTTTCCTCTGATGGCGAAGAAGTTGGACGAGTTGAACTCGTCAATGTATTTTTTCTGTGCCGGGTCAAGGTAGAGCACAGCCTTGTATCCGAGCTGATGGGCGATGTTGTAGGAGCAGAGTGATGCCGCATAGTTGCCGCCCAGCTTGTAGCATCCGCAGCCGTTTGGCGCGGCCCTGTCGTAGTTTCTGGCTATGACTACATTGATAGGCTCAAGATTTCCTCCGGTATAGGCTCCGACAGGAGAGCAGAGCATCATGAACAGGCAGTCCTTCGATGAGTTGACGCCCAGCTGCGGATTGATGCCTATGAGCGTAGGCCTGAGGTACAGGGATGCGTGCGAGCCGTAAGGAGGGAGGAAGTCAAGATTTTCCTTTACACAGCGGATACACATGTCAATGAACATTTCTGTGGACGGCGCTTCGATTCCAAGGAATTTCGCCGACCTCTGCAGCCTGGCTGCATTTTCATCAGGTCTGAAGATGCTGATTCTGCCGTCCTTGTTCCGGAATGCCTTCAGCCCCTCGAAACATTCGATGCTGTAGTGCAGTGCTCCGGCAAAGGAACTGATGGTGATGTCGTCGTTAGTGTGGCTTTCGACCTCTCCCCACTTCCCGTCCCTGAACATGCATGTCAGGATTGTGTTGGTCTTCGTGTAGGAGAAAGTCAGCTTTGACCAGTCTATGTTTGCCATGTTGTACCTCCTTGGATTTAAA
>JADIMJ010000034.1 GCA_017694835.1 Candidatus Cryptobacteroides gallistercoris | reverse complement strand
GTATAGGACCCGAGGGACTGACAATGGTCCGTGATGACAACGGCGTGATGTACGGCTCGTTCAAGGTGGAATTCATGAACGGGGAACAGACGCTTGACACATGTGTCATGTCATTCTACGGGAACGAACTGAGGTTTACCACAAGCAGGGACTGACATTTCATACTGTCTGCCGAGACTGACATTTCATGCTGTCTGCGGAGACTGACAAATAGTCAGTCCGCCCGCATTGGAACATATTTTGACTTATTCCGGCTGCCTGCCGTTCATGGAAGTGAACCTGGCAGCCGGTTTTGTAGAATATAGAAACAAAAAATCAAATATTATGTCAACGGAAACCAAAGGTAAAATAGGTGTGACCACCGAGAACATTTTCCCGGTAATCAAGAAATTCCTGTATTCGGACCATGAGATTTTCCTCCGTGAACTCGTGGCAAATGCTGTCGATGCAGACCAGAAGATGAAGGCTCTCGCAGTTTCTGGAGAGTTCAAGGGAGAGCTCGGGGAGCTGAATGTGCGCATCGTGCTTGATGAAGACGCCAAGACTCTCAAGGTCATAGACAACGGCCTCGGAATGACAGAGGAGGAAGTCGACAAATACATCAACCAGATAGCATTTTCAAGCGCAGGGGAGTTCCTGGAGAAATACAAGGACCAGATAGGCAACATCATCGGACATTTCGGCCTCGGCTTCTATTCTGCGTTCATGGTGTCAAAGAAGGTGACAATTGACACTTTGTCATGGAAAGAGGGGGCGAAGGCAGTGAGATGGACATGCGACGGAAGTCCTGAATATGAGATGTCTGAGAGCGACAAGAAGGAGAGAGGAACGGAAATCACCCTTTACATAGACGACGAGGACGCCGAGTTCGCGACCAAGGGCCGCATACAGACCCTACTGGACAAATACTGCAAGTTCATGCCGGTGCCTGTCATCTTCGGCAAGGAGCAGGAGTGGAAGGACGGCAAATATGTCGATACCGACAAGGACAATGTCATCAACAAGACTGAACCGCTCTGGGCGAAGAAGCCTTCCGACCTGAAGGAAGAGGACTACATGGAGTTCTACCGTGCGCTCTATCCTATGCAGGACGAGCCTCTGTTCCACATCCATCTTAATGTGGACTATCCGTTCCATCTGACGGGTATCCTCTATTTCCCTAAGATCAAGGACAAGATGGAGATAACCAGGAACAAGATCCAGCTTTACTGCAACCAGATGTTTGTGACGGATTCTGTCGACAACATCGTCCCGGACTTCCTGACTCTCCTGCACGGAGTCATTGACTCCCCGGATATCCCGCTGAATGTGTCGAGGAGTTATCTCCAGAGCGATGCCAATGTCAAGAAAATCTCAGGATATATCACCAGGAAGGTCGCTGACCGTCTTGAGGAAATCTTCAAGAACGAGCGCGAGGCCCTTGAAAAGAAGTGGGACAACCTCAAGCTCTTCATTGAGTACGGGATGCTGAGCGACGAGAAGTTCTGCGAGAGGGCCATGAAATTCTGCCTGCTCAAGAATACCGAGGGCAAATACTTCAGCATCGACGACTACAGGAAAGCCATTGAGACTGAACAGACGGACAAGGACAAGAAGCTTGTCTTCCTCTATGCCACTGATACGGAGGCACAGTACTCCTATATCGAGGCTGCGAAGAACAAAGGCTATGATGTCCTCCTGATGGACTGCGAACTTGACTCCCATTTCGTCAACCTGCTTGAGACCAAGCTTGAGAATACAAGGTTCGCCCGTGTGGATTCAGACAGCATAGACAATCTGATTCCGAAGAGCGAGAAGGTAAAGCCTGAGTTGAGCGACAGTGAGAAGGCAGACCTCAATACCGTCTTCCAGTCAGTTCTTCCGAAGGAGAACAACTATTATGTGACAGCGGACAATATGGGTGAGGATGCGTCCGCAATCCTGATAACCCAGTCGGAATTCATGCGCCGTTACCGCGAGATGTCCGCCATGGGAGGAGGCATGAATTTCTACGGGGAGATGCCTGCTTCATACAACATTACCGTGAACATGGAGAATCCGCTGGTGAAGAAAATCATGGATGCCAAGCTGGCCGAAGTCAAGCCTGCAGAGCATGTGGAAGATGCTCCGAAGGATGCGACCGAGGAGCAGAAAAAGGCCGTGGAGGATCAGAAGAATGCTGCCGCCGAGGCTCATAAGAAAGACCTTGAGGCATTTGCCGCAGGCAACGGCATCCTCAGGCAGATTACGGATCTGGCCCTTCTTGCCAACGGCATGCTGAAGGGCAAGGCATTGAGCGACTTCATCGCACGCAGCGAGAAAGTCGTGTCGGACGCCTATCTTGAAAAGTAAATGGAGATAACAGGATTGAAAAATAACATAAGGACAGGATTATGAGAAAGAATTTCGGCTCAAAGCCATATCTTTATCCGCAGCCAGTTCTCATCATCGGCACCTATGATGAAGACGGCAATCCCGATGCAATGAATGCTGCATGGGGCGGAATCAGCGAGGCAAACCAGATTTCAATATGCCTCAGTGCCGGACACAAGACTGTCAGGAATCTGCTCAAGAGCGGGGCCTTCACGGTCAGCGTTGCAGATGCCGGACATGTGAAGGAGTGCGACTGGTTCGGCATAGCGTCGGGCAATACGGTTCCGGACAAGATTGCCCGGGCGGGATTCCATGTCTCCAGGAGTGAATTTGTCAACGCCCCTCTCTTTGACGAACTTCCTATGGCCC
>JADIMJ010000033.1 GCA_017694835.1 Candidatus Cryptobacteroides gallistercoris | reverse complement strand
GTCCTCGGACTGGCCTACGCATGGAGGAAAGGTGCCCTTGAATGGAAATAAATTTTCGGGAAATGAAAAGAAATGTAAGCATAAAGTCGATGAAATATGAGGATTTCAACGACAACGAATACATTGAGCAGATGCTCAAGGAACTAAGGGACAACGGCACAAATATCATTGTCGGCTGCCTTGACGATGTGATTGAATGGGGCCGCAGCAACAGCCTCTGGCCTCTGACATTCGCCACAAGCTGCTGCGGCATCGAATTCATGGCAATCGGAGCCGCAAGATATGACTTCGCAAGGTTCGGGTTCGAGGTGGCAAGGTCTTCCCCCCGTCAGGCAGACTTCATCATGGTCGCCGGAACAATCACCAACAAGATGGCTCCGGTGCTCAAGAGGCTCTATGACCAGATGGCAGACCCGAAATATGTCATTGCCACCGGAGGCTGTGCCATAAGCGGAGGACCGTTCAAGAAATCATACCATGTGGTCAACGGAGTGGACAAAATCATACCGGTGGATGTCTACATCCCGGGCTGCCCCCCGAGGCCTGAAGCCATGCTCTACGGACTGATGCAGCTGCAGCGCAAGGTGAAGGCGCAGAGATTCCTCGGAGGAATCAACAGGGGCATCAGCGAGAAAGAGTATGAAAAGATGATGCGGGAAGACACCAACAGGGCTGAAGACTGCAGGGATTACGACGAATCCGGACTGGCATGAGAACTACCGGACTGGCATGAGAACTACAAGCAATATTGACATGGAGAACAAGCTTGACATAAAAGAAAAAATTGCGGCAATGGAGCCGTCGGCAGTATGGTCTGATGCCGGGGACGGGATGTTCAGAGTCCCTGTCTCCTCTTTCAGAACGCTCGCCGAAAAGCTGAGGAACGAAGAAGGCTTTGACTTCCTCCGCAGCCTCACAGGCATGGACTGGGGCGAAGAAGGGCTCGGATGCGTATACCATCTCGAGAACACCGTGACAGGAGAGAATGTTGTCCTCTCAACCGCTGATGCGGACAGGGACAATGCCAGAGTGCCGTCCGTACACGACCTCTGGAAAGGGGCCAATTTCAACGAAAGGGAGGCATACGACTTCTTCGGCATCAGATTCGTCGGCCATCCAGACCTCCGCCGGCTTTTCCTCAGGGACGACTGGAAGGGCCATCCGTTCAGGAAAGACTACGACATGTCCCTCAACCCTCTGAACATGGAGAACGAGGGCAACGAGGACGAGGCGCCGAGCTACGAAATGACTCCTGACGGAGGCTACATCCTCAGGAGGCATCCCCTTTTCGAAGACCAGGAATATGTGATAAACATCGGCCCGCAGCATCCTGCCACCCACGGGGTACTGCGTTTCAGAGTGTCCCTCGAAGGAGAGACCATCAAGAAAATCGATGTCCACAGCGGATACATACACAGGGGCATCGAGAAGCTCTGCGAGTCGCTCACCTATCCACAGACTCTCGCCCTGACCGACAGGCTCGACTATCTCGGGGCAATGCAGAACAGGCATGCCCTCTGCGCCTGCATAGAGAAGGCCATGGGGCTGGAGGTGTCGGACAGAATCAAATGCATACGCACCATCATGGATGAGCTCCAGAGAATCGACTCCCACCTGCTGTTCATCGCCTGCCTTTCCCAGGACATGGGGGCACTCGAAGTGTTCTTCCTCGGGTTCAGGGACAGGGAGAAAGTGCTGGACATACTGGAGCAGACCACCGGAGGCCGCCTAATCCAGACCTACAACACCATCGGAGGCGTACAGGCCGACATTCATCCTGACTTTGTGAAGAAGACAAAGGAATTCATAAGGTACATGAGACCGAAGATGCGTGAATACCAGGAGATTTTCACCGACAATGTCATTGTCCGCAAAAGGCTCACGGGCACGGGAATCCTGTCCCGGGAAGATGCCATCTCTTTCGGAGCCACAGGAGGTTCGGGAAGGGCTTCAGGCTGGGCCTGCGATGTGCGCAAGAGACATCCGTATGCAATGTACGACAAGGTGGACTTCGAGGAAATCACTTTCACCTCAGGCGACTGCTTCGACAGGTATATGGTGAGGGTCAAGGAGATAGAGCAGAGCCTCAACATCATTGAACAGCTCATCGACAATATCCCTGAAGGCGAATGGCAGATGAAGGTGAAGCCTGTCATAAAGCTGCCTGAAGGAAGCTGGTACACTGCCGTAGAGGGCAGCCGGGGGGAATTCGGGGTATTCATCGAAAGCCGGGGGGACAAATTCCCGTACAGGGTGAAATTCCGCTCGACCGGACTGCCTCTCGTCTCATGCATCGACACCATATCAAGGAATGCGAAGATTGCCGACCTCATCGCAATCGGAGGCACGCTCGACTATGTGGTGCCTGACATTGACAGATAGGGGCGGACAGACAAGACTGACACAGATAAAATATATCGGATATGTTTGATTTCGGAATAATCACAGGCTGGATACATACGCAGCTCACATCGGTGATGTCGGACCAGCTCGCAATCTTTCTTGAATGTGTGATTGTGGGTGTCCTGCTCCTGCTTGTATATGTCATCGTGGCCATTATCATGATCTATATGGAGCGCAAGGTCTGCGCGGCATTCCAGTGCCGGCTCGGTCCTACGAGGGTCGGCCCATGGGGAAGCCTGCAGGTCTTCTGCGATGTGTTCAAGATGCTCACGAAGGAAATCATCACGGTGCGGCACTCGGACAAGTTTCTCTACAATCTTGCCCCGTTCATCGTGATACTCGCCTCGGTGATGGCATTCGCGTGCATACCGATGAGCCGCGGGCTGGAAATCCTTGACTTCAATGTGGGAGTCTTCTTCTTCATGGCAGCCTCGTCCATAGGAATCGTAGGCATCCTCCTGGCAGGATGGAGCTCCAACAGCAAATTCTCACTCATCGGAGCGATGAGAAGCGGGGCACAGATGATAAGCTACGAACTCTCGGTCGGGCTGTCGATTCTGACAATCGTGGTGCTCACCGACACCATGCAGTTCTCGGAAATCGTCATGAGGCAGGCTGACGGATGGTTCATTTTCAAGGGACACATCCCTGCAGTGATATCCTTCATCATCTACCTGATTGCGGCAAATGCAGAAGTCAACCGCGGCCCGTTCGACCTTCCGGAGGCCGAGTCCGAGCTGACGGCCGGCTACCACACGGAATATTCGGGAATGCATTTCGGACTGTTCTATGTGGCGGAATTCGTGAATCTCTTCATCGTCTCGAGCATCGCCGCTACCATCTTCCTCGGAGGATGGATGCCGCTGCACATCCCGGGGCTCGACGGATTCAATGCCGCTATGGACTGGATTCCGGGCTTCGTATGGTACTTTGCCAAGGCGTTCTTCGTGGTATGGCTGCTCATGTGGATCAAATGGACATTCCCGAGACTGAGGATAGACCAGATACTTACCCTAGAATGGAAATACCTCGTCCCTATCGGGCTCGCCAACCTGCTTCTGATGGTAATAGTAGTAGTATTCAAATTGCATTTTTAGCCATGAGAGATTATATAAAAGGACTGTTCAGCGGAATATGGTCCCTGCTGACCGGAATGAAAGTGACTTTCAGGGAATACTTCACCCCGAAAATCACCGAACAGTATCCGGAGAACAGGGCGACGCTGAAGATGAACGAAAGATTCTGCGGAGAACTTGTGATGCCGCATGACGAAAACGGCAGCAACAGATGCATAGCATGCGGGCTCTGCCAGATGGCCTGCCCGAACGGTACCATCAGGATTACCTCCGAAACGGTCACAGACCCCGGAACGGGCAAGCCGAAGAAAAGACTTGTAAAATATGAATATGACCTGGGCTCCTGCATGTTCTGCCACCTGTGCGTGAATGCCTGCCCGCATCATGCGATAGAATTTTCAACTGACTTCGAGCATGCCGTCTTCACCAGAGGCAAGCTCGTCAAAACCCTGAACAAGCAACAGTCATGAACATAACTCTCGATCTGATAATTTTCGCGGTCCTCGCCGTCTTCATCGTGGTGAGCGCGATACTGGCCGTGTCCACCAGAAGAATCCTGAGGGCGGCCACATATCTGCTGTTCGTGCTCTTCGGCACTGCAGGCATCTATTTCCAGCTGAACTACTCCTTCCTCGGCGCGGTGCAGCTTCTGATCTACGCCGGCGGCATCACGGTGCTCTATGTCTTCTCCATTCTCCTCACCTCCAGCGAGGGTGACCAGGCCGAGCACCTCAAGAAAAGCAAGTTCATCGCAGGACTTACCGCGACACTTGCCGCCATGGGCATCTGCCTTTTCGTCATGCTCAAGCACAAGTTCCTGCAGCCTGTGTTCGAGCACGGGGAACTTCCGGTCAGGGATATCGGCCATGCCCTGATGAGCACTGAAAAATACGGTTATGTGCTTCCGTTCGAGGTCATCAGCGTGCTGCTCCTCGCCTGCATCATCGGAGGCATCATGATAGCAAGAAAACGATAAAAGAAGACAGACATGGTACATATGGAATATTACCTGATAGTGTCCACAATAATGATGTTCGTGGGCATATACGGATTCTTCACCCGCCGCAACCTGCTTGCGATGCTCATTTCCGTGGAACTGATACTGAACTCCGTGGACATCAACTTTGCGGTATTCAACCGCTTCCTGTTCCCGGAACAGCTGGAGGGCTTCTTCTTCTCCCTCTTCGCGATAGGCATAAGCGCCGCCGAAACGGCCGTGGCCATAGCCATCATCATCAACATATACCGCAACATGAAGAACATCCAGGTCAAAAACCTCAACAAGATGAAATGGTAGGATTGCGGCAATTGTGAAAATCTCTGACAGACGATTATGGAATATACGATACTGATACTTGCACTCCCCTTCCTGAGCTTCATATTGCTCGGGCTTCTCGGGACGAAACTCAAGCCGGGAGTTGCCGGAGCCGTCGGCACCACAGTGACCGCCGCAGTGGCTCTCCTGAGCTGGTGGACAGCATTCTCATATTTCGGGGCCGGCAGGGACGGTTCGGGTGTCTTCCCGACCCTCATCCCTTGGAACACGGTCTGGCTACCTTTCGGCGGAGGCCTGCACATCGACCTCGGCATCATGCTGGACCCGATATCCGTGATGATGCTCATCGTGATATCTACTGTCTCCCTGATGGTCCACATATATTCATTCGGGTACATGAAAGGAGAGAGAGGATTCCAGAGGTACTACTCCTTCCTCTCGCTCTTCACCATGAGCATGCTCGGTCTGGTGGTCGCCACCAACATCTTCCAGATGTACATCTTCTGGGAACTCGTGGGCGTCAGCTCATACCTCCTCATCGGATTCTACTATACAAAGAAAGAAGCCGTGGCTGCATCCAAGAAGGCATTCATCGTCACCCGCTTCGCTGACCTCGGCTTCCTTGTCGGCATCCTGATCTACGGATTCTACACCGGGACATTCTCCTTCACTCCGGATGCACCTGCCCTGGGGGCAGCCAAAGCCCTGCTTCCGCTTGCACTCGGACTGATGTTCATCGGAGGAGCCGGCAAGAGCGCAATGTTCCCGCTTCACATCTGGCTGCCTGACGCCATGGAGGGCCCGACCCCGGTGTCTGCCCTCATCCATGCGGCGACAATGGTTGTTGCGGGTGTCTACCTTGTGGCAAGGATGTTCCCTCTGTTCATCGGCTATGCCCCGGGAGTCCTGCATGTCACGGCGTATGTGGGAGCCTTCACCGCCCTTTATGCGGCAGTGGTGGCCTGCGTGCAGAGCGACATAAAGAGAGTGCTTGCATTCAGTACGATATCGCAGATAGGATTCATGATTGTGGCCCTGGGCGTCTGCACATCCTCCGACCCGCATGAAGGCGGCCTCGGATACATGGCCTCCATGTTCCACCTTTTCACACACGCGATGTTCAAGGCACTTCTCTTCCTCGGGGCCGGCTGCATAATCCATGCAGTCCACTCCAACGAGATGTCGGCCATGGGCGGCCTCCGCAGATACATGCCGCTCACCCACATCACCTTCCTTGTGGCCTGTCTCGCGATTGCAGGAATCTGGCCTCTGAGCGGATTCTTCTCCAAGGACGAGATACTCGCCGCCTGCTTCAGGTTCAGCCCGGCAATGGGAGCCCTGATGACATTCATCGCAGGTCTCACCGCATTCTATATGTTCAGGCTCTACTACAGCATATTCTGGGGTAAGGAGAACAAGGCTCTTCACCAGGAGCACAGGCCTCATGAAGCACCGCTCTCAATGACAATTCCGCTCATCTTCCTTGCTGCCGTCACCCTCGTGGCCGGCTGGATACCGTTCGGACACTTTGTCAGCAGCGACGGCATGGCATACGACATACACATTGACTGGACAGTGGCTTCCGTCAGCCTCGGAGTCGCAGCCGCAGGAATACTGCTGGCGACATGGATGTACCTGCGCGAGGACAGGACCGTAGCCGACGGCCTTGCGGCACGCTTCAGCGGACTGCACAAGGCGGCATACCACAGGTTCTATATTGACGAAGTGTACCAGTTCATCACCCACAGAATCATCTTTGCCTGCATTTCAACCCCTGTAGCCTGGTTCGACAGGCATGTCGTCGACGGCTTCATGAACATGCTTGCCGCAGTCACTGAGAAAGTGTCCTGGGGCATCTGGAAGATGCAGAGCGGATATGTGCAGAGATATGCGATATGGTTCCTCGGCGGGGCCATGGGCCTTGTCATAGTGCTTCTGCTTGCCATATAAAAGTGCTTCTGCTTGCCATATAAAAGTGCTTCCGCTTGCCATATAAACAATTTGAATCAGGAATATCTATGAATATATTGTCACTTTTTCCGGCCATTCCCCTGCTGATGATGCTCGGGCTGTGGATTTCAAAGAATCTCAGGCAGATTCATGCTGTCATGGTGACCGGGGCTTCTGCCCTGCTTGCCCTGTCTGTCGCCCTCGTTGTCATGTATCTCGGGATGCGGGCTGACGGCCGGATAGCCGCCATGCTCTTCACGGGCGGCTTCACATGGTATGCCCCCCTCAACATAAGATATGATGTCGGAGTGGACGGCATCTCGGTGGCGATGCTCCTGCTC
>JADIMJ010000003.1 GCA_017694835.1 Candidatus Cryptobacteroides gallistercoris | reverse complement strand
GCAGCGTCAGATGTGTATAAGAGACAGTCTTCTGACACAGGCGCAACCGCACGGAGCCCGCCTGACACTGATACCGCACACAAGTTGCCGCCGCTTATGAACAGGCTGCGCACATCATGCGGAACTTCCGTTGTGTCCGCAACAATCCATTGTCCGGAAGAGCATTCCATCCGGACAATTTTGCCGGGCACAAGTATATGGACATTGTTTTCTGTGGCTTTCAGGTCAATGACGGACCGGAATGCAGTATCGCCGGCAGATATTTCAGTGCATTCACCTGAATGGGTATCTACAAGATACAGTCCCTTGTTCAGAGTACCTGCCCATATTCTGTATCCGGCCACGGCCTGCTTGTCGGGTGCGAAATCGACGGCAGTGACATAAGAATCGGCCCCGATGTCCATTGAGACGGCTTTCCCGCTTTTCCGGTCAAATATGAATGTAGTGTCAGAATAGGCTGCTATGATTCTGGAATCAGGAAGGACGATGACTTGCTGAATGTCGGCATCTCTGGCCGGCATGCCTTTTATCATGGATATTTTTGAGAAAAATCCTGGCCTGATGCTGTATATCCTGTCCTTAGTATGAAAAATGAGATTGCGGCCGATGCATCCGTCCAGTCCTTTGACAGCATTGCCCCTGTCCGGCCTCAGTGTCCTGATGAACCTTGCGCGTTTGCCGTCATGCTTTATCCGGTAAAGGCCGGACTTTTCAGTCAGGGCATAGATTTTATCTGCCGAAGGTCCGGCGACTGCAGATATCACATGGACTTTGCTGCATAGATTAAGGTGGACAGGGATACGGCATATCCCATGTTCTATCGCGACATAATAATAGTTTCCGTGCCGGAGGAAACATTCTCTTCCGCGGTCATTTTCACCGCCTATCGCGCTCCTCCCGTTCAGGGGGAATACACTGCGGTCTCCTTCTGTGCCAGAGATGTTCAGATTGAAATCCGTGACTGCGAACCTGAGACCGTTGTCGCAGAAGAAGGCCAGCGGAATATTCCTGTCATACCTGACGGTTTCTTCCATCTGTTCAGAAGAATACACCCGGCCTCTGCCGTCAAGGACATACAGGCGTCCTTTCGAGACGGACAAGTGGCTGACTGGAGTCTTCACGAGAATTTCAAATCTTTCATCAGCTTTTTCAGAATCGGCATCCATGACCTTGAAAAGTCCTTCCGTCGAGCCTCCATATACTTTGCCGTCACAGGAAACGACTGAAAGGAATTTTATGCCGGGGTCATCATATTTTTCATAAATCGGAATCAGGTCTTCCCTGTCATCAAGCCCGTTGCAGTCCTGTGGCATCGGGAACCAGAACAGGCCGTTGGAGGTACCGCAGAACAATGTGTCAGGAGCCGTGGCCCCTGTCGTGCCGGCGGCATCTTCAGCCTGTTTGACGAAGAACGAGTACGGAGAAAAATTTATTCCCCTGTGGTACTCCAGAACGAACTGGGTCCGGATTTCCGCAATGTTGCCGTCTTTGATTTCCACGAGCTTGAGTCCGGAATTCCTGATGCCCACCAGGAGCATGTCGTCATATACTTCACGGATGCAGTATACATGCCCGAAGTCTATGAATACGGGATCCGAATACCTGCCGGTCCTCGGATCAAACTTTGCCACAGACCCCGTCTCGGTCCCTATCCACAGGCAATCCTTTCCGTCAGAAAGAGATGAAACCGGGAGGGGAAAGGCGAATTCATTCTGCATGAAGTCCGGAGCCGGAGCCTGTCTCTGGGTGCAGGCGCACAACAGGCACAAAAAGGCGGACAGAAGGGAAAATCGTGTTTTCATGGCTGTTATATAGGACAAAAGTGTTTTCATAGCTGTTTTAAAACACAAAAATCGGGTGGAAATATTACATATCTGATAAGAGGCTCTGGAATGCCAAACGCGGACATGCAATATTCCACCCGAATGTTCCGGATATATATCATTATTTGTAATGACGGCCACATTCCATACAAAATTATAAAATATCTTTCAGAAAGCAAACTTGGAAAAGATTTTCCGCGAAAAATGTCTAACTTTGGTGGAAATAAAAAATTCCTGCCATGACATATTTTGGACTCTTTTTCGCTCTCATACCGGTTCTCGCCGGGCTGATAATATTCAGATGGCCGCATCTGTGCACTTCATTCTCTGCCATGACTCCGGAACAATTGAAAAATGTTGACCTCAAGGCCGTGTCGAGGGATTCCCTCGTGATACTCGGTGGTACAGGGGCAGCGTGTGCCATACTATATTATTCTCTGTATTATACTGGACATTATACCATCGCAATAGAGTTGTGTGTCATTGCTGACCGACACGCTGCCGGAGATAGAGATGAGGACGAACGGCATCGGCCTCGGATATATCCAGACGGGACATTTCCGTCTGAAGGACATCGGCGCATGCAGGCTGTATGTCAACATGAAGTTTTCTCCCTATGTGCAGCTGACACTCGCCGACGGCAAGACCGTCATTTTCAATACATCCGATTCTGAATTGACCGAACATCTTTATGAGACCTGCATTTCTTTTTGACCTTGACGGCGTGATATTCGATACCGAGGGCCAGTATTCAGTGCTTTGGGACGAGATAGGGAAGGAACATTTCTCAGACAGCGGCTTTGCGGGGAAAATCAAGGGACAGACGCTCGTGCGGATATTCGACCTGTATTTCAAGGACAATCTGCCGCTTCAGGAAGAAATCAGGGACAGACTCTATCGACTTGAGCGCGAAATGGACTACCGCTATGTCCCGGGAGTGGAGGACTTCCTTTCCGAACTTAAGTCCGCGGGCTATCCTGCCGCCGTGGTCACAAGTTCCAACAGGGACAAGATGGAAAATGTCTACCGGGCGCATCCTGACTTTTCAGGCCGGTTTGCCCGTATATTCACAGGAGAGGACTTCACCCGTTCCAAGCCGGCCCCTGACTGCTATCTTCTCGGCATGAAGACTTTCGGCACAGCTCCCGAAGATACCTTTATATTTGAGGATTCCTTCAGCGGACTGCAGGCGGCGCGCACCTCAGGAGGCAATGTCATAGCCCTCGCCACGACCAATCCGAGGGAAGCCGTCGCCCCGTATGCTTCGCTTGTAATCGATGATTTCCGGGGGTTGACGGCGGGGATGCTGTGGAAAAAATAATCCGCAAAAATCATCCGGGAAAATTAATGTCTTTCGCCCAAAATTTCTATCTTTGCACTTTGAAATCTTGAAACAGGCTTATTATGATTATGTCGGATGGTTCATATTCTCCGTTGAGCGCATTATCAGGTAATGCCAATGTTTCCCTTTTCAGGATTTTTCAGAAGTTAATCAGTTGATATGCCGGCCGTTCCTTTGCGGGATGGTCGTTTTTTTAATTGTAGTGCAATGGACAGTAAACTCGGTGCAACTCTCAAATTGGAGAACGGGATGGAGTTCAGGGGCTATTCTTTCGGATATGCCGGACCTTGCGACGGGGAAGTCGTATTCTCCACGGCAATGGTAGGCTATCCTGAAAGCCTTACTGACCCCTCTTATTCCGGTCAGATTCTCTGTGTGACTTATCCTCTTGTGGGAAATTACGGTGTTCCGGCCGACGGTGAGGACGAATTCGGCATCTCCAGGAACTTTGAATCGGACAGGATACATGTCCGCGGACTTCTTATCTCCGACTATTCCTTTGAATACAGCCATTGGAAGGCGGTGAAGAGCCTTGACCAGTGGCTCAAGGAGCAGAAGATTCCCGGAATCTACGGGATAGACACAAGGGAACTTACCAAGATTCTCCGCGAACATGGTTCCATGCTCGGAATCATCGTCCCGGACGGATTCACGAGGGATTTCCCGATTGAAGACCCTAACCTCGTCAACCAGGTCGCCATAGTGAGCTGCAAGGAGGTGATACGGTACGGCAAGGGAGACAAGAAGATAGTCCTCGTGGACTGCGGGGTGAAGAACAACATCCTCAGATGCCTTATCCGCAGGGGAGTGGAAGTCATCAGGGTGCCGTGGGACTATGATTTCAATACACTTGAATATGACGGGCTCTTCATTTCCAACGGACCGGGCAATCCTGCCCTATGCGAGAAGACCGTAGAGCATATCCGGCAGGCCATGGAAAGCGACAGGCCGATATTCGGAATCTGCATGGGCAACCAGCTGCTGTGTGTGGCCGGAGGAGCATCCACCTACAAGCTCAAATACGGGCACCGGAGCCACAACCAGCCTGTAAGGATGGTCGGGACCAACCGCTGCTTCATCACTTCCCAGAACCATGGCTTTGCCGTGGACAACAGGACTCTCGGAGAAGACTGGGAGCCTCTCTTCATCAACATGAACGACGGCACCAACGAGGGCATCAGGCACAAGACCAGGCCGTTCTTCTCCGCCCAGTTCCATCCCGAGGCCACAAGCGGGCCGACCGACACCGAATTCCTCTTCGATGAATTTCTCTCCAAGGTCAGGGGCTGACATCAGAAATAGTCCGGGTACGGAAGAAACATTCCATGTACAGGATAAACATTCCAAGACAACAGAAAATATCCCAACATACGCAGACATGATAGACAACGACATAAAGAAAGTGGTGATTCTCGGTTCCGGCGCCCTCAAGATAGGGGAGGCCGGCGAGTTCGACTATTCAGGCTCACAGGCACTCAAGGCACTGAAGGAAGAAGGCATCGAGACAGTTCTCATCAACCCGAACATTGCCACCGTGCAGACTTCGGAAGGAGTGGCCGACAAGATTTACTTCCTTCCTGTCACACCATATTTCGTGGAGAAAGTCATCCTGAAGGAGAAGCCTCAGGGCATTCTCCTGGCCTTCGGCGGACAGACGGCCCTGAACTGCGGGGTGGAACTTTACCGCAGCGGAGTGCTTGCCTCCAACAATGTCAGGGTCCTCGGCACCCCTGTCCAGGCGATAATCGACACGGAAGACAGGGAACTGTTCGTGGAGAAGCTGGACCAGATCAATGTAAAGACGATAAAGTCCCATGCCGCGGAGAGCATGGAACAGGCGAGGGCTGCGGCATCGGAACTCGGCTATCCTGTGATTATCCGCGCGGCCTATGCCCTCGGCGGGCTCGGCTCCGGGTTCTGTGACAATGAACAGGAACTCGACGAGGTCTGCGAGAAGGCTTTCTCGTTCTCGCCGCAGGTTCTTGTCGAGAAATCCCTCAAGGGCTGGAAGGAGATTGAATACGAAGTCGTGAGGGACAGGTATGACAACTGCATCACTGTCTGCAACATGGAGAACTTCGACCCGCTCGGAATCCATACCGGGGAAAGCATTGTAGTGGCGCCTTCGCAGACTCTCACCAACGAAGAATACCATTATCTGAGGGAACTGTCCATAAAGATAGTGCGTCATATCGGCATAGTCGGGGAGTGCAACGTCCAGTATGCCTTCAATCCCGATGCCATGGACTACAGGGTGATTGAGGTGAATGCCAGGCTCAGCCGCTCTTCGGCCCTCGCATCCAAGGCCACCGGCTATCCTCTCGCTTTCGTGGCCGCAAAGCTCGGCCTCGGATACGGGCTGTTTGACCTGAAGAATTCCGTTACAAGGGAGACCCCGGCTTTCTTCGAGCCTGCCCTTGACTATATCGTCTGCAAGATTCCGCGCTGGGACCTCTCCAAGTTCCACGGCGTGTCCCGCAAGATCGGCTCCAGCATGAAGAGCGTGGGCGAGGTCATGGCCATCGGGCGCAGCTTTGAGGAAGCCATACAGAAGGGACTCAGGATGATTGGCCAGGGGGCGCACGGATTCGTGGGCAACAAGGAGCTGAAGGTTGCCGATGTCGACGAAGCCCTGAGGGAGCCTACAGACCGCCGCATATTCGTGATTTCAAAGGCCATGCGTGCGGGTTATACTGTTGACCAGATTCATGAGCTGACCAAGATTGACAGGTGGTTCCTCGAGAAACTGGCAGGTATCGTGAAGACATTCAATGAGATGCACGAATACGACGACTGCGGGGCCATGCCGGCGGACCTCCTCCTCAGGGCAAAGCAGCAGGGATTCTCGGATTTCCAGATTGCCAGGGCCGTCTACAAGGACAAGATTGACAATGAGGATGCCCAGACCATTGTGCGTGCATTCAGGAAGTCCCATGGCATCGTGCCTTGCGTAAAGCAGATTGATACCCTTGCCGCAGAATTCCCTGCCCAGACCAATTATCTGTACCTCACATACAACGGCACTTACAACGACATCAGATACGAACATGACGGCAAGTCCGTCATAGTCCTCGGCTCAGGAGCCTACCGCATCGGAAGTTCCGTGGAGTTTGACTGGTGCTCCGTCAATGCGCTCAACACCATCAGGAAGGAAGGCTACAGGGGAATTATGATTAACTACAACCCCGAAACGGTTTCCACTGACTATGACATGTGCGACAGGCTCTATTTCGACGAGCTCACATTCGAGCGCGTCATGGACATCTACGAGCTTGAGCAGCCGCACGGAGTCGTCGTGTCAGTAGGAGGACAGATTCCGAACAATCTGGCGCTCAGGCTCGACCAGAACGGTGTAAATATTCTCGGGACGAGTGCAAAGTGCATCGACAAGGCAGAGGACAGGCATAAGTTCTCGTCCATAGTGGATGCCCTCGGAATAGACCAGCCGAAATGGAAGGAACTGACCACAATCGACGATGTGCATTCCTTCGTCGACCAGGTGGGATATCCGGTGCTTGTGCGGCCGTCGTATGTGCTCTCCGGAGCTGCGATGAATGTCTGTTACAACGAGGAGGAACTCAGGCGCTTCCTGTCGCTTGCCGCTGAAGTCTCCCAGAAGCATCCGGTGGTCATCAGCGAATTCATGCAGAGATGCAAGGAAATCGAATTCGATGCCGTGGCCGACGGGGGAGAGGTGATTGCCTACGCCATTTCGGAACACATCGAGTTCGCCGGAGTACACTCGGGTGACGCCACAATCCAGTTCCCTCCTCAGAAACTCTATATCGAGACCGTCCGCCGCATCAAGAAAATCGCAAAGAAAATTGCCTCCGCCCTTGAGATTTCTGGACCTTTCAATATCCAGTTCCTTGCCAAGGAAAATGCAATCAAGGTCATAGAATGCAACCTCAGGGCATCAAGGAGTTTCCCGTTCGTGTCCAAGGTCCTTAAGATCAACCTTATTGAACTTGCGACCAAGGTCATGCTGGGCAAACATCCGGCAGCACCCCACAAGAGTGCCTTCGACCTTGACTATGTCGGTATCAAGGCGTCGCAGTTCTCATTCTCCCGTCTCCAACAGGCCGACCCTGTCCTCGGAGTAGACATGGCGTCCACCGGAGAGGTGGGCTGCATCGGCGATGACTTCAATGAGGCCCTCCTGAAGTCCGTGCTTTCCGTAGGATATACCATACCAGAGAAGAATATTCTGATCTCATCCGGAGATGTCATGCAGAAGGCAGATCTCTACGGGGCATGCAAGCTGCTTGCCGAACACGGCTACACCATTTATGCGACCGGCGGCTCATACCGCTATCTCGTGGAGAACGGCGTGCCGGCCACAAGAGTCATCTGGCCGAGCGAATGCGCAGACAAGGAGCTTGCCTCCGAGTTCGAGCCTGCGCTCAAGATGATACAGGACAAGAAAATAGACCTTGTGATAAATATTCCGAAGAACTATACCGCGGTAGAAATGGAGAACGGCTATATGATACGCCGTGCGGCTATAGACTTCAATATACCGCTCATCACCAATGCCAGGCTTGCCACAGCCTTCATCAGGGCATTCTGCGCAATGGACATAGACGACATCAGCATCAAGTCATGGGACCAGTACTGATGCAGAACCTGACCAAAGGGTGCGAATTAAATAGAAGAATCCCTGCCTCCGATGACATTGACTCATCCTGAGGCAGGGATTCATTTATTTTAATCTTATCCTGTTCTATTCTCCGAACATCTCGTCCAGCTTCTCATACAGGGTCGGGTCTTCTCCGAGGAATGCTTCCACGACCTTGCCGTCCGGGGAGATGATGATTTTGCTCGGATATCCCTGGATGCCGTATTCTACGATGAGCGATTGGTCATATCCGTTGTAGAGATTGGTCCATTCCAGACCGTATTTCTCGACACCTGCCTTCCAAGCCTCCTGGGTCTCGCGGCAGTCTATGCCGACGAATTCAATCTTGTCCGAATATTTCTGATAATATTCCTTCATCTCCGGTATGCCCATCACGCAGTAGCGGCACCATGTGCCCCAGAAGTCAAGAAGTGCATATTTCCCGCTGAAGTCGGCAAGAGTGACCTCCTTGCCGTCAATGTCAATGAGACTGAAGTCCGGCACCTGATATC
>JADIMJ010000032.1 GCA_017694835.1 Candidatus Cryptobacteroides gallistercoris | reverse complement strand
GCAGCCGAGACAGACAGGAATCAAACCTGGACTGCATGATTGTCAATAATTCTTTGAAGCGAATGTATATACGAATCCGAATGAGAGGGATTCCTTGAACTGGACACGCTGTTTGCCGGCACGGCCCGCCTTGATGTCATCCTGGGTCTGGATGATGATGTCATCGTCATAGATGAGGTTGGTCATGATGGTGAACGAGAAGAACTTGGCTATCTTCCAGTCTATCCTGTTGTCCCAGTTGACACGAAGGTTCTGCGGCTTGTCAAGATAGTCCGAGAAGAGAACCACCTGTGACGAAAAGGCAAAATTGTCGTTGACATTGACCTTGAAATCCACCTTCAGCTGGGCACCGAACTCGAATTTTGCCGCCTTGTAGACTTTGCCGTCTATGGTGGTGCCGTCATCCAGAGTCGGAAGAGCTGCAGCATTCACATATTCCTTTTTCAGCGGCTGGCTGTATGAGGACCTCAGGAGAGGATTGTCCACGATGACGAAACCTCCGGTGACCGGGGCGAAATTGACAGAAAGCCACTTGAGGGGCTTGTAGTCAAGACCGAGGGCAAGATTGGTGTACGCAGGAGAAAACAGTCCGGACTTAAGCACCCTGGCATCCTTCCACTCCTGTTTCGTATATTCTTCTCCTGCTGCAAGAGTCCGGGAAGGGGTAGGATAGTCATATGTGTTCGAGAACTGCGACCTGAAACTGAATTCGGCTGAATAATACAGGTTCTTGGTGGCAGTATATCCCCATTTGCTCTCAAGATAAATCCTGTCGTCGGTCTTCTGCAGGATGGGCTTGTCTGCGGAATAGAGGAAGCCATAGTCAAGCTGGAGACGGTTGTTCCAGAACATCTCGCCCTTGCTATAGTTGGCATTGGCGTCAATGAATGTCTTGAGAGACACTGTGTTGTATCCGCCGGCAGCCCAATTGGTCAAAGATGTCTGGCCGAGGTCAAGCTTAGTCTGAAGAGATGTCTTCCAATACTTTGCGGCAGGCTCTTTCGGAGCTTCGGCTTCAGGAGCAGACTGGATGGCGGCAGCTGCTTCGGCGGCAGCTTTCTGGGCATCCGACAGTTCTTCCTGGGCGACAGCTGCAAACGGCATTGACGCAACCAGAGCGGACACGAATAATTTCTTCAGCATGGCAACTTGTTGTTAATGATTAATATGAACGGGCGAAAAGCACTCTTCTGTGAGACGGCTTTCCGGAATATATGCATTTCCCTTCTTCCTCGCATACGGCGCTGTCCATCGGTATGCACCTGATGGTGGCCTTGGTCTCTTCCTTTATCTTTTCCTCTGTCTCTGTCGTTCCGTCCCAGTGGCAGAGAAGGAAGCCTCCTTTCTCTATCTTGTCCTTGAAATCATCCCAGGTATCAACCTTGACGATGCTTTCATCACGGAATTTCAATGCCCTCGCATATATGTTGTCCTGGATTTCGACCAGAAGGTCCTCAATCCTTTTCCCGAGGCCTTCCTGCGGCACGGACATCTTTTCCAAAGTATCCCTGCGCGCCAGCTCGACCTGGCCGTTCTGAAGGTCCCTCGGCCCGATGGCGATACGGACAGGCACGCCCTTGAGTTCCCATTCGGCGAACTTGAATCCCGGACGGAGGGTATCCCTGTCGTCAATCTTCACCGTATGTCCATGTGCTTCAAGCTCCTTCTTGAGTTCATCCATCTTCCCGAGGATGGAATTCCTCTCCTCGTCACTCTTGTATATAGGCACCATGACGACCTGTATCGGGGCAAGCTTCGGAGGAAGCACGAGGCCGTTGTCGTCGCCGTGCGCCATGACGAGAGCCCCCATCAGCCTGGTCGACACTCCCCATGAAGTCGCCCAGACATACTCCTGCTTTCCTTCCCTGCTGGTGTACTGCACGTCAAAGGCCTTGGCGAAGTTCTGCCCGAGGAAATGGGAAGTACCGGCCTGAAGAGCCTTGCCGTCCTGCATCAGAGCCTCGATGCAGAGGGTATCCAGTGCTCCGGCAAACCTTTCGTTAGGGCTCTTGTGCCCCACCACGACAGGCAGGGCAAGTGTATTCCTTGCAAAATCCGCATATACATTGATCATCTTCATTGCCTCGGCCTCGGCCTCTTCTCTTGTGGCATGGGCAGTGTGGCCCTCCTGCCAGAGGAACTCTGCAGTACGCAGGAAAAGCCTGGTGCGCATCTCCCATCTGACGACATTCGCCCACTGGTTGCAGAGTATAGGGAGGTCTCTCCATGAAGTTATCCAGTTCTTGTAGGTATTCCATATGATTGTCTCCGAGGTAGGCCTTACCACCAGCTCCTCCTCAAGCTTTGCGGACGGGTCCACCACCACACCGGGACCGTCGGGGTTTGTCATGAGCCTGTGGTGGGTGACCACGGCGCATTCCTTTGCAAATCCCTCCACATGTTCGGCTTCACGGCTCAGGAATGACTTCGGTATGAAAAGAGGGAAATAGGCATTGACATGGCCCGTATCCTTGAACATCCTGTCCAGTACATCATGCATCTTCTCCCAGATGGCATAGCCGTAAGGCTTGATGACCATGCACCCGCGCACCGCCGAACGTTCGGCAAGGTCTGCCTTCACCACAAGATCATCATACCACTGCGAATAATTGTCGGATCTCTTTGTTACCTCTTTAGCCATTGTATTGTTGATTTTAATTGAATTTATATTTAACATTGCACGGACATGCGTGTCAAAGGTACGGTTGTTGCGGACCAATGCCCGGTGCATCCGGAAAATTGCCCATGACGCCTGCCTGCGGGCGCGAAGTTACGAATAATATTGCAAATAACGGGAGATTCAGATATGAAAAAGAGACTTGCAGCCATGTTTTCAGCCGCCGTCATCCTTTCGTCATGCGGAACGGCGGCGCAATATGCCTCTTCCGGACAGAAATATCCGGACGGAATCTACTATAGGCCGGAAAAAATCATCACACAGACCGTTTCTGACGAAGAAGTGGCACAGCTCGCCGGCAGGACAGAAGAAGCCAGGCTGTTCCTGTTCGGGGACAAGAAAGATACATTGGTCATTCCTGAGGACAAATCCGCAATAATCAGATTCAATGACGGCGTCGGCACATCTGTCACAATCACGGCAGACCCGTTCACTGAAATCTACTATGACGCCTGGCCGTGGACTTACTGGCGGCCCGTGACATTCGCAAGCGCCTGGTGGGACCCGTGGTACTACGGCAGGTACTGGGGATATTATGACCCGTGGTACCCGGGCGCATGGTACCGGGACCCGTGGTACTGGGGATATTCCTCAATCTGGTGGGACCCGTGGTTCGGCAATCCGTATTTCTGGGGGGCGCCGCATCTTCCTTACCATCCGCACTGGCACCATCATCACCATGGGCCTGACTTTGTCGGGGACAGGGGTCCGGACAGGTATTTCGGACACAGGACTTCATCAGGCTCAAGCGTAAGAAACACATATGCATCAAGAAACGGACAGGCGGGGACATTGTCCGGGACATCTTCAGTCAGGAGGGGAGCGGCGACGGCGGCAGGAAGCACAAGGACAGCTGCCGTCAGGTCAAGGCAGGCACAGACAAGGGATATATCCACCAGAGGAAACTCTTCGGGCATCACGGCAGTGCGCAGGTCCTACGGGACATCCGGCATTTCCGGAGCAACAGGGACTGCAGCCGGGACGGCCGGACAAAGCTCAGTGGCCTCTTCATACAGGAGGAATTCACCGGCCGGCACATCCGGAAACTTCAGCACATCCGCATCAGCCGGCACATCATCATCCGCCGCAATAAGAAACGGAGTAATGGTTGTCCCGGAAACCGCGAGGTCGTCCCCGGCAAATTACAGGAGGCCGGCATCTTCAACAAGGCCAGTGTCATCAGGCGCTTCTGCCGGAAGTTCCGTCAGAGGTTCATCGACGCGCGGTACGGTCCCGGCCTACGGCAGAGGAAGTTCGTCTTCATTCAGCCGGGGCTCCTCGGCCTCGTTCAGCAGAGGCTCCTCATCAGTCAGCAGGAGTTCGTCTTCATTCAGCAGAAGCAGTTCTTCATTCAGCAGGAGTTCGTCTTCGTTCAGCCGGAGTTCATCCGGACATTCAGGGGGCAGTTCACGCAGCGGCGGCAGCCACAGGAGATAACATGACAAATCAATTATAATATCAGGAATTATGAAAAAGACAGCAATTGCACTTTTGCTTGCGGGGATGACGGCAAGTGCGGGAGCGCAGACAATGTACGATGCGTTCAATTTCAGCAAAAGCAGCTATGTGGGGACAGCCAGGACGGTGGCAATGGGAAATGCATTCACTGCTCTGGGAGGGGACCCGGGGGCTGTCGCCATAAATCCGGCCGGTTCCGCAGTAGCGAGATACTCCCAGGTATCCATCACCCCCGGAGTAAACATTTCAGTCAATACCGCCATGGGCACGGGGATAGAGTCTCCGGTAACCGGCGGCATCGAGGGCTTCGAAAGAAATCTGAAGACATCCATGGGAAGATTCGCCATGCCAAACTTCGGCTTCAGCATCAACTTTGACACCCACAGGATATCAGGACTGAAAAACTGGACATTCGGATTCTCGGCAGAAATGACTGACTGCTATCAGGATGACCTTGTGGCACGGGGAACGAACTCCCTGACGTCCCTTGCCGGGTCACTGGCATCCTTTGCCAACGGATGGTTCATCGATGACCTTGCGGCAGACAATGCCTATGACATGGTGCCGGTAAGCGACTGGCGCGCAGTGGCAGCCCTCCAGTCAGGAATCATAGGGCTGGTTCCGCTCCTGCCCGGGCAGACAGAGGACCAGGGGCCGACGGACCAGTATATCGGCGTCACGGAAAATGCCGTCGAAGCTTCTGACCTTGACGGCAACAGATGGTGGGAGATAGGGCTTCCGTCCGGCGCCGTCCTCGACCAGACCTTCGCAAGACGGACAACCGGAAGCAAATATGACTATATTATAAATTTCGGCGGGAACTTTTCGGACAAAGTGTTCGTCGGAGTAAACCTCGGCATCACTTCGCTGAACTACAGCCACCAGTATTACATCAGAGAGACAGCACAGGACCCGGACTTTTTCGAGACCGGATTCAGCAGTATGAAATATGAGTACGGATACTCCGCCTCAGGAATCGGCATCTACGGGAAATTCGGTGTCATCGTCACGCCAGTGGCAGGACTGAGGCTCGGGGCAGCCGTCCGGACCCCGACTTCCACTACAATCTCCGAGAGATGGCATCTGGGCGCAGAACAGACCAGTTTCGGGGCAGACTACCAGAGCGGACATTCGGAAAGCCCTGAAGGACAATATGAATACCGGCTCGTCTCCCCGTTCAGCTTCAATGTCGGCGCGGCATATACATTCGGGAATTTCGGCCTTGTGAGCCTTGACTATGAAGCATGCAATTACCGGTCAATGAAATTCGTCGAGCGGAGCACAAATGACAACAGCGCCTTTGACGGGGTCAATGCGGACATCAGAAGCAACATGGGGCTTGAGCACGAATTCCGTATAGGAGCGGAAATCAAGCCGATACAATGCCTGGCCATCCGCGCCGGATACAACTTCCGCACATCAGCCCTGCCGGCAGACAGGGAATACGAGAACCAGTACATCTGGGAAAGGGCCGAAGGGAACACCTCAAGTGCAGCCCTCGGACTCGGATACAGTTCAAAGGGTTCATTCTTTGCCGATGCCGCCGTCAGGATGACCAGATACGCAGACACTTACATCTATCCTTACGACTACTGGCAATATGACGGCAGCCAGCTGATTGCCGACACCAGTGTGGCTGTGCCTGAAATCCTGAGCAAAAGGACATTGTGGAATGTGCTCCTGACAGTGGGATTCAGGTTCTGATTTTCTTCAGGAAGACAATCGAGGAAGGGCCCTCATTGAACAGGAGATCCATTACCGACAGATTCGGGACAAAGCCGTATTTCGGGGAAAAGACCTGAAAATACGGCTTTCCGAGTCCCAGCCTTTCCATGATGTCATTCGGTCTCTTGGGATGCAGCACCGCCCTCAGGTCTGTGCCGTAGTCCCCGGCCACAGGCATCGAAAGCCACGGGGAGGATTCATCCCGGCACATCTGCACAGGAGTTTCGTAGCGATCCGTAATGCGCAGGCTGACAGGCATTCCTATCTTCTCTACAAAAAATTCCGCTATGGACATGTTCAGCCCGAACAGGGTCTCCGGACACGAGTCCATTATGGAGAACAGCTCATCGCAGTAATATTCAAAATAGGCGGAAGTCCTGTATGCGGAAACTATTGCCCGCTGATGCTGCCTGACCCACGGCAAGGAATAGTCCACCCTGATTTCCCTTATCGGAATCCTGCGGGTCCCGCCCTCATGGACGACAGGGACCGTAAGATATTGAGGACCAGAGGCCGAGAAGAATCTGCATCTGTTGCGCCACGACTGCTTCTGATAGTTTTCACTTCCTTCAATGTACACTACAGACGGATTTACCCTGTCGGATGACAGGGTAAATCCGGCCGCCATGGCGGCAAAATATTCTATCGGCGGGAAATATGCCGTTGTCAGCAATATCGGCTGCACGGACTATTCCATTTCTCCCTTGGAGTTGGACGTCATGCCGCGCACGATGCCCCTCTTGGAATTCCTGATGAAGTCCAGGATGGCATCCCTTTCCTCCGACTGCGGAAAGCCGGCCTCTATCTTGGTGCACGCGTCGCTGAAATTGAATCCCGCGTTGTATATGATGTCATACATGTCCTTGATGCCGCGGATCTGGTCTGCGGAAAAGCCCCTTCTGCGAAGGCCCACGATATTGACCCCTGCATATGAAAGCGGGTCACGGCCGCAGAGTATATACGGCGGCACATCCTTGTTGACTTTGGATCCGCCCCCGACCATCGCATGCTTGCCGATTTTCGAGAACTGGTGTGAAAGCGTGCCCCCGCCGAGGATGGCCCAGTCCTCCACCACGGTCTCTCCTGCAATGCCCGTATAGCTCACGAGGATGCAGTGTTCTCCCACGCAGCAGTCGTGCGCGATGTGCACATACGACATGATGAGGGTGTTGCTGCCCACTTTGGTGACGCCTTTGCCGCTGGCTTTCGTCCCCCTGTTAATGGTGGCACATTCACGGATATTGACATTGTCTCCTATTTCCACATAAGTGACCTCCCCGTCAAACTTGAGGTCCTGCGGTATGGCCCCGATTACAGCCCCGGGGAACACGCTGCAGTTCTTCCCCATCTTTACATAATTGAAGATTGTAGCATGCGGGAGAATCCTGCAGCCATCGCCTATCTCCACGAATTCATCGATGAATGCGTAAGGTCCGACCTCTACATTGTCTCCGAGCTTTGCATTCGGATGTACTGTGGCAAGTGGATGTATCTTGTTCATGATTCAATTGTTATTGATTGTTTTCTATTGCCGGACAGGCGCATGCGTCCCCTCCGGCCTCATGCCCCCTGCAAGAATCATGTCTCTCACTGCGCGGGCAGCTCTTATATTAATGGAATGTCCTGATTTCATGGCGGTCACCCTTGCCTTCAGGAAACCTCCCGTAAGCCTGAGGTCCCCCATGAGGTCAAGGAGCTTGTGCCGGGCGCATTCGTTCGGGAACCTGAGGACAAGGTTATTGAGATATCCGTCATCCCTCCTTTCAAGGGCCGGCACGTCAAAGAGTTCGGATATATGCTCAAGCTGTTCGGGCGAGACAGGGTTCTCGACAATCACTATGGCGTTGTCGACATCTCCCCCCTTTATCAGATTATTCCTGAAAAGTGCCTCTATCTCATGGAAAAAAACGAATGTCCTGCAGACGCCGATTTCCTCGGCATAAATGACGGACGGGTCCCAATGGGCCGTCTGGACGCCGAGCACCTTTGAATTGAAGTCAATCTGAATGTCGTATGACGGCTCCCCGGCAGGCTCTATGCGGACAAAGGCCCCGGTCTTCTCGTCCACGACCTCCACAGCCTCCGGGAGTTCGATATACTGTCTCGGGGCATCCTGCTCCACGATGCCGTCTTTCCATATGGCGTCAATATATGGCTTCGCGCTGCCGTCCAGAATAGGGACTTCGGCGTTGTTGATGTCAATGAGGGCATTGTCTATCCCCATGCCGGTAAGGGCGGACATCAGATGCTCTATCGTGATGACGGACACTTCCCCGGAAGTGATTGTCGTGCTTCTTGCCGTACCAGAAACATTGTCGGCAATGGCATCGACTGTTGCATTCTCCCCAAGGTCAGTTCTCCTGAATTTTATTCCATGGCCGACAGGGGCGGGATTTATCGTGATTTCAGATACCTTTCCTGTGTGAAGGCCTTTCCCCTCAAAGCTGAAACTTCTCCCGACTGTCTGTTGCTGTAATTGTATCATTCCAAAAGTCAATTGCGGGCGCAAAGATAATCAAAAAAAACTTTTGCTCCTATCATTTTTCGGCAGAGGCCTTTCTGAAAATGGCATAGCTCCTGAGATATTCCCTGTACGGGATGGCCGGAGTCCCGAGGAATGCCTGTCCCTCCTTCTTCACGCTGCCGAGCACACCGGACTGCGCGCCGAATGAAGTATTGTCCGCTATGGTTATGTGCCCGGCGACTCCCACCTGGCCTCCGAGGACACAGTGCCTTCCTATCTTGGTCGACCCTGCGATTCCGCTCTGGGCAGCGATGACGGTGTTCTCCCCTATCTCCACGTTGTGGGCTATCTGGCACAGGTTGTCTATCTTCACTCCCCTGCCGATGACTGTGGATCCCATCTGCGACTTGTCGACGGTGGTGCAGGCCCCGATCTCCACATCGTCGCATATCACGACATTCCCCGTATGCTCTATCTTCTTGTAAGTCCCGTCCTCCAGCGGCGCAAAACCGAAGCCGTCCGCCCCGATCACCGCATTGGAATGGATAATGACATTGTTGCCTATCACCATACCGGGATAGATGCGCACTCCGGGATAGATTATGCACCTGGAGCCTATCTTCACGTCATCCCCGACATAGACATTCTCGCATATCCTGGTATAGTCCCCGACAGTTGTCCTGCGCCCCACATAGCTGAAGTCGCCCAGATAGACTTTTCTGCCGAATTTCGTCGAGAAAAAGCTTTTTGACCTGAATCCGCGGTATCTCCTGTACGAACGCTTCTTCGCTGTGACATAATCGAGGAGCTGCGCGATTGCAGCATATGCGTTCTCGACACGCACCATAGTGGCGGGCACCGGTTTCTGCGGCTCGAAGGATTTGTTCACGATTATGATGTCAGCCTTGCATTCATAAACATAATGCTCATACTTCGGGTTGGCGAAGAAGCAGATGGAGCCCGGCCTGCCGTTTTCGATTCTGGCAAAAGATGAAATCTTCACTTCCGGATTTCCCTCCACCGTCCCGTTGAGAATTTCCGCTATCTCTTTGGCTTTGAATTCCATATAATAAATGATTCAATGACTTTCCATGTCAGGTTAATCAAAGTTCCCGACTAAAATTTCACAAAGTAAACACTTTTGTGCTTATTTATGAAATTAATGCCGTTTTTTTTGATATTGAAAAAATACTTCGTACATTTGCGCCGTGAGTATGATTTCAGGGGACGGGCAGTCCCCTTATTTTGTATATGCCAGTCCAGTAAAATTGCTGCCATGAACATTACGGAGATAAGAGATGCCCTGGAGGGCGAAATCGTTGCACGGGGATATTTTTTTGTTGAAATAAATGTGAGTCCCGACAACGATGTGGAACTTACGGTGGAATCGGAGAACGGCACGATGACACTCGATGACTGCGTGGCCGTCAACGGCATCTTCGAGTCAAAGTTCGACAGGGACAAGGAGGATTATTCGCTTACGGTGACCTCCGCCGGACTCGACAGGCCGTTCAAGGTGCTGAAACAGTTCCTGAAGGCAGTGGGGACCCGGGTGGAAGTGTCGCTGAAGGGAGGAAAAAAGTTCGTGGCGGAACTGACAGGGGCAGACAGTGAGGGAATCAATGTCCGGTATGCCGCAAGGGAAGCCGTCGAGGGGAAGAAGAAAAAGGAAACGGTAGTGCACGAAGAAAGGATAGCCATGGAAATGGTCAACTCCGTGAAGCCGTCCATTTCATTTGATTAGAAAAACTATAAAAATATATAATGGAAAAGACAGAATTGAAAGATGCTTTCTCAGAGTTCAAGGACCTGAAGAACATTGACAGGGCTACCATGATGGGAGTCCTTGAGGATGTATTCCGCACGCAGCTCGCAAAGACCTACGGGTCTGCGGACAATTTCGACATCATCATCAACATCGACAAGGGGGACTGTGAAATCTACTGGAACCGCGAGGTCGTGGACAAGGTCGAGGACCCGAACACGCAGATTGCCCTTTCGGAAGTGAACAAGGAAGACGACGAATACGAAATCGGAGAGACCTATGCCACGAAGGTGGACATGAAGAGCTTCGGCCGCAGAGGGATACTCAACCTCAGGCAGAACCTTCAGGGAAGAATCATGGACATAGAGAAAGCCAACCTCTACAACAAGTACAATGCCCGCATCGGGGAAATCTTCACGGGAGAAATCTACCAGACATGGGCAAAGGAAGTGCTTATCCTCGACGAGGACGGCAATGAGCTCAGGCTTCCTAAGTCAGAGCAGATTCCGGGAGAGCACTTCAAGAAGAACGACACTGTCAGGGCCATCATCAAGAGCGTGGAGATGAAGAACAACACCACGCCGTACATAGTTCTTTCAAGGACTTCCAACGAATTCCTCGAGAAGCTCTTCGAGCAGGAGGTGCCGGAAATCTATGACGGGCTCATCACCATCAAGAAAGTTGTCCGCATCCCGGGAGAGCGTGCGAAAGTGGCAGTCGAATCATACGATGACAGGATAGACCCTATCGGCGCCTGCATCGGAGTCAAGGGCTCCCGCATCATCGGCATCGTCAGGGAGCTGCGCAACGAGAACATCGATGTGCTGCAGTGGACCAACAATACCCAGCTTCTCATCCAGAGGGCGCTCAACCCGGCCAAGATATCCTCAATAGACCTCGGGGAGGAGACGGACAAGATAAAAGTCTACATGCTGCCTGACGAGGTGAAGAAGGGCATCGGCAAGGGAGGATGCAACATCAAGCTTGCCAGCATGCTCGTGGGCAGGGAAATCGAAGTATGGAGAGAGCTCCCGAAACATGATGAAGAAGGTGAGGAGGATGTGCTTCTCAGCGAATTCAGCAATGAGATTGACCAGTGGATCATAGACAAGCTCCAGTCAATCGGCTGCGACACCGCCAAAAGCGTACTCGCCCTTTCAGAAAGCGACATAGCGAAAAGGGCCGACCTCGAAGACGAGACAGTCGCCGAGGTATTCAGGATTCTGCGTGCCGAATTTGAGGACTAATTTATGATATATGAGTGAAATAAGACTTAGCAAACTTACAAAGCAATTCAACATAGGGCTCCAGACTCTGGTCGATTTTCTCAAAGAGAAAGGTGCGGAAGTGGAACTGAATCCGAATGCGAAGATTTCGGATTCGTATTTGCCTGCAATCGAGGCCAAGTTCGGGGAAGAACAGAAACTGAAACAGGACTCTGAAAAAGTCGCAATCAAACTCAAAGAAATAATTGAGATGGGCTCCAGGAAGAAACCTGCGGAGCCGGAAGAGGATGATGAAGATGAGCCGGTCAAGGAAATCATCATCAAAAGCACGGGTATCACCCCGGATGCCCCCCAGCAGACAGAGCCTGAGACAAAGCAGGTGACAGAGCCTGTGCAGGCCGGCACAACTGCCGGGACAGGGAATCAGGAGGCCGAGGCTGACGCTGAACCCGCCGTGGACAGAAGTGATGCTGATGAAAAGCCTGTGGCAGAAACCCCGGAGGAGCCGGGGACGGCTGAAGCAGCCATGGAGGAGAAGCTTCCGGGAGGACTGAAGATAGTGGACAAGATAGACCTTTCCCAGTTCGACCGCAAAAAGCACCATGGCGACAGGCATGCAGGGAAGGAAAAGGATGCGGAAAAGCCAATTGAGCCGGCAGCCCGGGAGACTGCGGCTTCCGGACAGCCTCACGCAGAGGAGAAGCCCGTCCAGGAAAAGAAAGAGGAAAAGGCCGCCCCTGAGGAGGCCAAAGCTGAAGAAAGGCATGAACCGAGAGAAATAAAGCTCGAGGTCGAGAAACTTCAGGGTCCGAAAATTGTCGACAAGATAGACCTGTCCCAGTTCGACCGCAAGAAGAACAAGAAGAGGGAAAGGATATCCAAGGGCGGAAACCAGAAAGTGGACGTGACAAAGGTCGGTTCGGAACAGGACAGCGGCCAGGGCCAGTCCAGGAAGGACAAGAACAAGAAGAACCAGAACCAGGACAGCCGGAAAAATGCCGCAAGGCAGGACCAGGGAGGAGGAAAGAACCGCAAGAGGGACAGATTCAAGCCTGCCATGACTGAGGCCGAAGAGGAGGAGATGCAGAAGGAAATCCAGAAGCAGATCAAGGAGACCTACGCAAGGATGAACGAAGGCAAGTCCAAGAACAACTTCGGGGCAAAGCACAGAAGGGAAAAAAGGGAACTTGCATCCCAGAAGATGCACGAGGAAATGGAGCAGCAGGAGCTCGAGAAGAAGATTCTCAAGGTGACTGAATTCGTCACCGCCAATGACCTTGCGACCATGATGAATATTCCGGTGACGAAAGTCATAGGAGCCTGCATGAGCCTCGGTCTGATGGTGTCAATAAACCAGAGGCTTGACGCAGAGACGATTGTGCTCGTCGCCGAAGAATTCGGCTATGAAGTGGAATTCGTCACTGCAGAGCTGACCCAGACCATAGAACAGGAGGCCGACGATGACGGAGAGCTCGTTCCGAGGCCGCCGGTAATCACTGTGATGGGACATGTCGACCACGGAAAGACTTCCCTGCTCGACTACATAAGGAAGGCAAATGTGATCGCCGGCGAGGCAGGAGGCATCACACAGCACATCGGAGCCTACAATGTGGAACTGCCGGACGGCAAGAGGATAACCTTCCTCGATACCCCGGGACATGAGGCATTCACGGCGATGCGCGCCCGCGGAGCCAAGATGACCGACCTTGCAATCATCATCATCGCGGCGGATGACGCCATAATGCCGCAGACAGTCGAGGCCATCAACCACGCACAGGCCGCCGGAGTACCGATGATATTTGCAATCAACAAGATAGACAAGCCGGGAGCTTATCCGGACAAAATCCGCGAACAGCTCGCCAACATGAACATCCTCGTGGAGGACTGGGGAGGCAAATACCAGTGCCAGGAAATATCCGCAAAGAAAGGAATCAATGTGGACAAGCTCCTTGACAAGGTCCTTCTTGAGGCAGAACTCCTTGACCTCAAGGCCAATCCTAAGCGCAGGGCAGTCGGGGCCGTGATAGAGTCGTCCCTTGACAAGGGCCGCGGCTATCTTGCCACTGTGCTCGTGCAGAACGGCACGCTGCATGTCGGGGACATCATGCTGAGCGGATGCTATACAGGCCGCGTCAAGGCAATGTTCAATGAACGCGGACAGAAGGTGGATGAAGCAGGCCCGTCCACTCCTGTGTCAGTGCTTGGACTCAACGGGGCGCCGACAGCCGGCGAGACATTCAATGTCATGGCCGACGAGAAGGAGGCCAAGGACATAGCCAACAAGAGGGAGCAGCTGCTGCGTATCCAGGGCATCAAGACCCAGAAGCACATGACACTTGAGGAAATCGGCCGCCGCATCGCAATCGGCAACTTCAAGGAACTCAACATCATCGTGAAAGGCGATGTGGACGGTTCCGTGGAAGCGCTCTCAGACTCGCTGCTCAAGCTCTCTACAGAAGAGGTGCGCGTCAATGTCATCCACAAGGCAGTGGGTGCAGTATCTGAGTCCGATGTCCTCCTTGCGGCCGCATCGGATGCCATCATCATCGGCTTCCAGGTACGCCCGTCCGCCAATGCCCGCAGGCTGGCAGAAAAGGAATCCATCGAAATCAGGCTCTACTCCGTCATCTATGATGCCATCAACGAGGTCAAGAGCGGTATCGAGGGAATGCTCGCGCCTGAGGAGAAAGAAGAAGTCACCGGAACCGCAGAAGTCAAGGAGCTCTTCAAGATTTCGAAAGTCGGCACCATCGCCGGATGTATCGTCAAGGAAGGCAAGCTGACAAGGACATCGAAGGTCCGCGTGATACGCGACGGCATCGTGGTCTACACCGGAGAGCTCGGCTCGCTCAAGAGATTCAAGGACGACGCCAAGGAAGTCTCCGTCGGCATGGACTGCGGCCTCAACATCAACGGCTACAATGACATCAAGGTCGGGGATGTGGTCGAGGCATACAATGTGATTGAAGTCAAGAGGACGCTGTAGCGGATTTCCGGGACAGCAGGAGACAAACGGTTTGATGCGGGAGAGGGCGGCCAGAAGGCGGAATGCACTTTTGAGCCGCCCTCTCTCATATTTTTCTCCTCCGGAGGAAAATTCCCGATATTACGGCCAATATCAGCAATGAAATGAGTGAAGTTGCTGCTCTGAAACCGATTACAGAAGATCCGACATAATCGGAATAAGGATACAGTTCATTCAACAGCGAAGTCGTGTCCCATATGGTGGAAAACATGGTCAGAAGCGTAAGGAACAGCAGAAGACTGTTGACCTTCCTGTCATTCTTTTCTTCTGCCTGCCTGGACTCCATGGCAATGAGATGATACAGCTGTTCCCGCTCCTCGCTGATTTCAAAACTCCGGTCTATTGCCTTATATATCTGCAGAGGCAGAAAATTATAGGAAATCTTGTGGAAACAGTATTTGTTTTCAAAGGCAAGCAGCTCATCATCCAGGGCAGACGCCTTGAAGCATCCTTTCCTGAATCTCATGTTGAGACGGAAAAGATAGAATTTCAGGAAGAGGCTGTGCAGATAAATCATCCTGAAGTAGCTGCTTCTCCAGTTCATGACAAGCCAGTCCGGAGCATTGTCGGCAAGTATAGTGAACGTGTCAAACAGACTCAACGCCGTCCAATTGTTATAGAAACACAACTTGCCTCCGGCAAGCAGCCCGTCAATGTATTCTTCCGCAATGCCGTCGCTTCCTTTGTTTTCACAGGAACCGATGCGCGACACCGTTCCCAGTTCAAAAAGGAGGAAATCCTTTCTGCGGCTATCCAGTGCCGACAAGCCGGAAGCATTGGTTATCTGGAATATCTTCAGTTTGTTGCCATTCTCCAGCAAAGACCCGAAAGAGACGGTCCCTGTACGGCCGGAGCCGGGAGACAATTTCCGGAAGGCTTCCGTCAGAGGCACTGCTGCGCTTTCATAAAGTTCAGGGCATCTTTCCCTGTCATAGAATGAGAGAGTGCGCAGCCGCGACATTGCCGACGTGAAGTCATTCATGTCCGAAGATTCGATATATGTCTCCAGGGAATAGACGACGATGTCATACGGAAGCAGGTACAGGGTAAGTTCCTTGAGGAGGACAGGACAATTCCCTCCCCATGAGAGAGCCGGCACCTCCCGCCCGACTGGCATACGCCAGATGTCCATGCCGGCGTTACGGCCCGAGCCATAGCAGAATTCCACGAATTCGGGATAAAAATATCTCCTGTCTTCTTTTTCATCTTCGGGATTGTGGAGGACATGTATCCAGTGCGGAGACAAGACCTCTGCCGGCCTTGGGCAGGACATTGAAAAATGTCCGCATAAGAAAGCTGTATGGCTGAACATATCGCAATTTTTCACAAAATTATCAAAGAGTTTTTATTTTCGCTATCTTTATGGAATATTCTGACTTGCATACCGCCTTATGTACGAAGACATTTTCCCGGAGAAAAGACTCCCCTACACAATTGCCTTTCCTGTCTCACAGGCCATGGCGAAACTCAAGAGCGGCCTCTTCGGGGCTGCCATGAACCATCTTCTGGATTTCTTTGAGATTTCAGTCCAATATGCCTCCTGCCTGATTTTCTGTATGCTGAAAAAACATCCGGGCTCTGTCCCGGCTGCCAGGGCCCTGACAAATGTCGTCAGCAAGATTGACAACAAGAGGCCTCTCTCATTCGGAGACTGGGTGAATGACATTTTCATGCCCCTGCACAAGGCAGCGATGGAGACGGAACCGGAACATCCGCTCGTCAAGGCTATCGGGGGACATGTCCTCCAGAAAAGGAAAAACATACTCCTGGGACGGAAAGGCAATCCGAGCATAGTCCAGATCCGCAACGAATACAAGGGACACAGCACGACATTGTCGGAAGAAATCTACAAGGATATCCTGATTCTGCTTGAAGACAGGGTCAGAAGCATGCTTGCAGGGCTGTCGCCGCTCGGAGAATATGAGTTCCTGGCCATAGACAATGACGGAAGGCCATGGAGCATGAACGGGACGGACCCTGCTCCCCTGGATTCGGATGATTCAACGCCCGGAAGTGCTGAGAGGGTGTTTTCAGAATTGGAGAAGTCACATTATTATGCATACTGCAAAGAGAGGGACAGCAGCCCCATGGACCTCTACCCGCTCGTGTTTTTCAATGAGAGGCATTATGTCTATGTCTTCCAGTCCCTGAAAGATGAAAACACATCATACATATCCGCAAATGAAAATGCCGTCACATTCATAGGGGACACTATGAACGACAGCATCGACAAGGCATTCCAGACAGTCCTTCCTTCCTTTGACATTGCCAGGGAACTCAACTGGAATGAGATAAAGAAATACATGACGGCCGAGTCCGGACAATTCATTTCAAAGAAATACAAGGAAAAGAAATACAATCAGGAATTGTTCGTGGACAGACAGAGGCTTACCAGGACTCTGCACCTGTTCCTGGAATCCGGCGACACATTGTTCCCGCTTCTGGGTGAGGCCGGACAGGGAAAGACCAGCCAGCTGTGTTTCTGGACGGAAAAACTGATAGAAGAAGATGAGGCCGTACTGATTTTCAACAGCACTGAATTTGCCGGCTGCCCGCTTGAGGAAAAAATCAACGGCATATTCGGATACAATGCAAGACGCGACGTCAGCAGAATACTGGACAGAATACACGGGAAGGCTGCCGAGAACGGGAAACTGGTATATTTCTTCTTTGATGCAATCAATGAATGCCTGAGCTACAGGGGCAGAACCGATGCCGCAGACCCGGAAGGAAAGCCGGACTTGCCGGACATCAGGAATGACGGTCCCCTTCAGCTTTTCATGGCGATGAAGAGGCTTCTGATAAAGGAGAAGTATCCGAGATTCAAAGTGATTTTCACATGCAGATTCTACACCTGGAAGAATCTGCTCCAGAAATATGCCGGTTCAGACAACAGCCTGACATTCAATGCCGGGAATGAGGACGAGCTTGCCATCAGAGGCTTTACTCCGGACGAGACCAGGGAGGCTTACAACATTTACCGGAGACTGTATCAGATGAAAACGCCTTTCGGAGACATTGACAAAAGAGTCCTGATAAGGCTGAGGGACCCCCTCATCATGAAATTCGTGAGCAGCAACTACCTCGGGGCAGAACTGACGGATGACACTGAAAAATACACATCAGTCGCACTGTTTGAAAAGATGCTGGCTGACATCGGCAATTCCTATGCGGGAGAACTGCAGTGCAGGATAATTTCAGGTATCGCCGACTTCCTGCTGTCAAAATACCTTGAAGGGATTCCGTCTGATTCCATTTCTTCCGAGGAACTTGCAAATGCAAGAAAAGACATCGGTTCCCCTCTGCATGAACTTGCAGGCCTGATATATAAGAAGGACGGCATAACAATAGCCTTTGCGGAACTGCTGAACAGGGCGGAGCATCCTGTACTGATGGAAGCCGAGAAACCGAACGGGGACAAGGAAGGGACTGAAATCAGATTCATCTATGAACGTTTTCTGGAATTTGTCCTGGCCAAAGCATTCCTGCGCAGGATATCGGATGAGACAGCAGATGCGTCTGAGCCTGTTCCTGCGGAGAAATATGCCGAAACCCTGGAAAAAGCCGTCGACAACGTCGTTTTCATGGGTGCGATGAGAAATGCTCTGGTCATTGATTGCCTGAGGACCGGCAATTTCTCCTCAATCATATCTCTTGCTGAAAGAGAATCAGACAACTGGTCTGTCATGCAGCTTGTCACCGAGGTCATGAATCTTTTCATCCGGGAAAACTATGAGACCGAACTCTTCTCTCTGATGGACAAGCTGCTCACGACCAAAATAACAGACGGAGGCAGCGCCGTGGCAAGATTCAACGCCGTCAACAAGAAAATCCAGGCCAACATGGCGGACATGGAGACCATCGCGGAATACAGGTTGCTTTCAGAAAAGCTGGCTCCCATAATGAGGCTCAGGAGGCTGGCCGCATTGAGTACGGTCAACGGAATTCTGCTGACAGACTGGTTCAATGACGGGCTGTACAGGCGCGATGCACTGGACTTCCTGTGGGACCTGATGTGCGATGATATCCATGATGTCCGCAATGAGGCATGCATGTACACTTACTATCTCTCCAACAGAAAGCATACGCTCGAATATACTCCGCTCAAAGAGAATCTGTGCCAGAGAATCATATGCACAATGTATGACCGCATCTGCTCAAGGCCTCTGCCGGTGACTGTCGCAAGCAGGAAAATACGCACGCGTGCATTTGTCTTTCTGGAAACTGCGACCAGGCTCGGCACCCTTCAGGTCATAGACGGGCTCATCGGAAAAGAAAGAGACGAGGATACCGTAAGAAAAATGCTCGGGGAAATCGAGCGTACCGTCAGATATCTCACCTGGGATTTCCGGCTTATCCGGGCCTTCATGCCGTTTCTGCAGCCCGTAATGAGGAAACAGATAACATTCCAGTCGTCCTATGTCAACAATGCCATTGAATATCAGTCATTCTGGGACGACAATGTCATTGCGCCGGGCCATCAGGAAGGGAAATGGACCAGAGAGTGTCTGAAAGACATGATGAAATTTGTCTTCCACCATGCAAAATACCATGACGACAGGGAATCAGCCGAATGCATACGCGAAGAAGAAGAATTCAGGACATACCGTCCGAATATCATTTCCGCCTACAGCACCGGAGACAGTTTCTCGTATTTTGCCCTTGAACGGCTCCTCATCATAATGGGGACAACGAGATGGGAAAATATACGGCAGTGCGTCACTGATTTCTTTTCCACAGGGGCAAAAGAGTCGGAGTGGACGGATTATTCCAGGATGTCAATGCTTTATGTACTGTTCCAGACAGAATTGTATTCCTCCGGAGAGAACAGGGAGCTTCTTGACATCTTCACCAGGGAATGTGAAGCGTGGACAAGGGAATGCAGGGGAAGATTCAGGGCACGGAACAGCAGAAAAGCCAACCCGACAGGATATTACAAGCGCAATGTGATGACATGGTATGCAGCCGGATACTGCTGCCGCCCGGGAGACGGGTGTGCCAGGGCCGGAGATTCCCGGTGCGTACCGCTTTTCTACAGCATGCTTGACTCTGCGGCAGAAGAAAATGACAAGGAACTTCTGTTCCACCTCATAGACAACATCTCTGAACTTATAACCGATTTCGGCTATATAAGGACTGCCCTGAACCTTATCAGACACATCATGACGATATACGGTTCAGCGGAAAAAGTAAGGGCAACTGATGAGATGGCCGTGGACAGGGACGGAATCTACGGATATGACCTCATAAAGCTCATAGGCAATGTGCTCGGCACGGCCAAGAACTATTTCCCTGCGGAAATAGACTCTTTCCTGAAAAAAGAGATAACAGACCTTTCCTTCCCCGGGATTCCGGCATACCGTGAAGAAATCCTGAATTATAATCCGAGCGGCGAGACCCTGTCCGACCTTTTCACTCACAAATTCGGAAAATTTCTCACCTGGGCCTTGCTGTATGAGAAATCTGTGGATAACTTTGCATACGAATGCATGTGCGCCTCAACTGATGCCCCTGACTGCTTTGCATGGTTCAACCAGGTGGTCAGGACACTCATGAGGCAAATGTTCAAGGTCAAAGTATAGAAGGCCATGAGGAAAATAATTCTGACATGTGCGGCTTCTGCCGTCATTTTGACAATATACATGATGACACCATTTGTTCCGGGCGTATTCGCAAAAAAGGGATATACGCCGAAGGAAATGACAGGAATGACAATAGTAGCCCACCGCGGAGGAGCCGGAATGGGCATTGAAAACAGTCTCGGCTGCATAGGCAAGGGGATGGAAAGCGGGGCCGACATGATTGAGATTGACATCCACCTCTCAAAAGACGGACAGATAATAGTCTGCCATGACAGGACAATCGGCAGGACAACTGACGGGAAAGGCCGGATAAGCGATCTCACTCTGGATGAAATCAGAAGATTCAGCCTCGTGGACAGACACGGGCAGCCGGTCGGGGAAAAGATTCCTACACTTGACGAAGTGCTTGACCTGATTGACGGCAAATGCCGGCTGCTCATAGAAATCAAGCACAAGAAAAATGTCTATAAGGGAATAGAGGCGCTGCTCGTAGAAAAAATCAAGGCCCGTGACGCTTATTCATGGATTACGGTACAGTCTTTCAATGATTCAGTTCTTGAAACCATCCATTCCATAGACAGCCGGGTGAGGCTGGAAAAGTTGTGCTTCTTCATAAGGCCCGGCAGGGGCAAGCTCTTTGACGGCAGCTTCACGGAATTCAACTATGACAAATACCATTTCATCTCCTCTTTCAATATTTTCCATCTTTGCGTCAGCCGGTCATTGGCGGAAGAATTGCACAGCCACGGGAAAGAAATCAAGATGTGGACATTGACTTCCCCGGACAAAGCAGTGAACATGCCGGTCGACGGCATAATCACAGACCGCCCCGACCTATGGACAAAATACCGCCGCTGATTCTGTTGCCTGCCCGGCGGGTTCTCAGGCAAGCGGGTTCTCAGGCAAGCGAACCGTATATCCTCACGACCTCATCCCTGGCCGCATCCGGGTCGGCAAGCAATGAACGCAGTTCAAGGAGACGGACGGCA
>JADIMJ010000031.1 GCA_017694835.1 Candidatus Cryptobacteroides gallistercoris | reverse complement strand
GTCGATGACCTCAACATCGAACTCACACTTGACATTACAAAGGAAGATTACGCCGACCGCAGGAAAAAAAGACTGAATGCCCACAGGCGGACAGCTGAAATCAAAGGCTTCAGGAAAGGCATGGTCCCGATGGGGATTATAGAAAAGATCTACGGGCAGTCTGCCCTTGTGGATGCTGTCAATGACCTCATTGCAGAGACTCTCAACAATTTCATCAAGGAAAACAGCCTTCGCGTGGTAGGCGAACCTCTTCCGAGCGAGGACCAGCCTTCAACTGAATGGGAGAACGGAAAGGACTTCACCTTCAAGTTCGACATCGCCACGACTCCTGAAGTAGTGCTGGAGCTCGGCAAGGATGACAAGGTGCCTTACTATGAAATCGAAGTCACTGATGAGGCAAAGAATGAGATGAAGGAAAATCTCCTCAAGCAGTACGGTTCCCTTGAGGACGGCGACGCCGCCAAGGCCGAAGATTTCATCATAGTCGACTTCGAACAGGGTGACACCAGGGTTGAGGGAACCTATGTTTCACTCAGGAGCGTATCCGATGCAGTCAGGCCGTCATTCATCGGACTGAAGAAGGATGATGTGACAGATGTCAACGTTAATGAGGCTTTTGCCGACGAGACCGACAGGGCTGCCATGCTCAAGGTCAAGAAGGAGGAACTTGCCGGCCTTGACCCGATGTTCAGGATGACGGTGCGCAATGTCAAGACATTTGTTCCCGCCCCGATGACTCAGGAGACTTTCGACAAGATTTTCGGCGAGGGGGTCGTGACAGACGAAGCCGGATTTGACGCCAAGGTTGAGGAGAGGCTCAGGTCTGAATATGCGCAGGAGTCGGAATTCCGCTTTGCCAAGGACATGAAGGCTTACCTCGTGGAAAAGGCCGGAATCGCCCTTCCTGAGAAATTCCTCAAGAGATGGGTGTATGTAGCCAACGAGGGCAAGTTCACCATGGAGGAAATAGAAAAGGACTTTGCCATGTTCCTCGAAGACTACCGCTGGCACATGGTCAAGGACACCCTCATGTCCAGGTATCAGGTAAAGGTGGAGCAGGCGGACCTCATGGCAAGTGCCAAGGCATTTGCGGCATACCAGTTTGCAATGTACGGCATCAGCAATGTTCCGGACGAGCAGCTTGAGTCATACGCCAAGACAATCCTTTCCCAGGAAAACGAGAGCAGGAGAGTGCTTGAGCAGGTCGAGGACCAGAAGACAATCGCAGCCGTCAGGGAAGTCGTTTCCGTCGTGACGACAAAGGTGACGGTAGCTCAGTTCAGGGAATTGAAATAGATTCCTGCCGAACGGCCTGAACGGCAGGAATGACAGGAACGACAGACACGACAGGAACGACAGAAACGACAGGAACGACAGAAAGTCTATCAGTCTATGAACAGGGATACGGAAAAATTTTCAAGGAAAGAATTTGACAGGTTCGCGAGTGCATCAATGGGCATCAGCCCCATGACGGTGCACCGCTATACCTCTGCCTTTGACGCGTACATCAATCCTACAATCATTGAAGAGCGCAAGCTGAACGTCGCCTCGATGGATGTGTTCAGCCGCCTGATGATGGACAGGATCATCTTCCTCGGGGTGCCCATCGACGATGATGTCGCCAACATCGTCACGGCACAGCTGCTTTTCCTTGAATCCACGGACAACGCCGGAGACATAACCATATATATGAATACTCCGGGCGGTTCAGTGTCTGCCGGTCTGGGAATCTATGACACCATGCAGCTTGTGGAGCCGGATGTATGCACGGTCTGTACGGGTATGGCCGCCTCCATGGGCGCGATACTGCTCTGTGCCGGGACCAAAGGCAAGAGGTCCGCACTCCCGCATTCAAGGGTGATGATACATCAGCCCCTCGGAGGAGCACAAGGGCAGGCGTCCGACATAGAGATAGCCGCCAGGGAGATAGTGAAGATGAAGCATGAGCTTTATTCCATAATTTCCGAACATTCCGGGCAGCCTCTGGAGAAAATAGTCGCAGACGGAGACAGGGACTACTGGATGAGTTCATCCGAGGCTCTTGAATACGGCATGATAGACGAGATACTTTCAAAGAAGAGGAACAGAGGCTGAAGCGCGGGAAGACAATGACAAAAAAGAAATCAGAAGACATATTTGAGGAGGGGAGGTACTGCTCTTTCTGCGGCAGGAGTGAAAATGAGGTCCCGATGCTGCTGCAGGGGATGGACTCCTGCATCTGTACGGACTGTGTGAAGCTATGCGGAGACTATATCCGCAGCATGGAGGGTATGACAAAGCCCGGCAAAATCGAAAAGCTGATGAAGCCGAAGGAGATACATGCTTATCTTGACCAGTATGTCATAGGACAGGAACGGGCCAAGAAAGTGCTTTCCGTGGCAGTGTACAACCACTATAAGCGCATAAACCACAACATTGCGTCAGAAACGGAGAACGACCTTGACCTTGAAAAGTCCAATATCCTTCTGGTGGGGCCGACAGGAACCGGCAAGACTTTGCTGGCCAAGACTATAGCCAGACTTCTCAATGTCCCTTTCACAATTGTAGACGCGACAGTCCTGACCGAGGCCGGCTATGTCGGCGAAGATGTGGAGAGTATCCTTACCCGCCTGCTGCAGGAGGCTGACTATGATGTGGCCCTTGCGGAGAGGGGAATAGTATTCATCGACGAGATAGACAAGATTGCCCGCAAGAGCGACAATCCGTCCATTACCCGCGACGTGTCAGGGGAGGGAGTCCAGCAGGCGATGCTCAAGCTCCTTGAGGGGAATGTAGTCAATGTCCCGCCGAAGGGAGGCAGAAAGCATCCGGAGCAGGAATTCATCCATGTGAATACCCAGAACATCCTTTTCATCTGCGGAGGGGCCTTTGAAGGCATTGAAAGACGCATTGCACAGCGCCTCAATACTCAGGTCATAGGATTCGGTGCCTCGGGAAAGAAACAGATAGACAAGGACAATCTGCTTAAATATGTTTCCGCCCAGGACCTGCGCGCGTATGGGCTGATTCCGGAAATCATAGGCCGCCTGCCTGTAATCACATGGCTTGACAGCCTTGACCGGGCAGCGCTCCTGAGAATACTTACGGAGCCGAAGAATGCGATAGTAAGGCAGTACGAGAAGATGTTCGAGCTCGACGGGCTGAAGCTTGTGATAGAACCGGAAGTGCTGGACCTCATAGTAGACACATCCATAGAAAACAAGCTCGGTGCCCGCGGATTGCGGTCAATCTGCGAGAGAATCATGACGGACGCCATGTATGAGGCACCGTCATCGCGCAAGAAGACTTTTGTCCTGACACTTGACTACGCGAAGTCAAAGCTGGCCGAGGAATGACATGGCTGGCCGAGGAATGACATGCAGCGCCGGCTGGGGAATGCATGCAGCCGGGCGCTTTTCAGACCAGTCCCTGGGCCATCATGGCGTCGGCTACCTTTATGAAGCCGGCAATGTTGGCTCCTTTGACATAGTTGACGTATCCGTCTTTTTCCGTGCCGTATTTCAGGCAGGTCTCATGGATGTCGCTCATGATGCGGTGCAGGTGGGAGTCAACTTCTTCCCGAGTCCATTTCAGTCTGATTGAATTCTGAGTCATCTCGAGGCCCGAAGTCGCCACACCTCCGGCGTTGGATGCCTTCCCCGGAGAATAGAGCAGCCTTGCATTCTGGAATACTTCGATTGCATCCGGCTCTGTCGGCATGTTGGCTCCTTCAGCCACACAGATGCATCCGTTCCCGACAAGTGTCCGGGCTTCGTCCGCATTTATTTCATTCTGGGTGGCGCAAGGCATGGCTATGTCGCATTTTATGCCCCACGGACGCCGGTTTTCAAAGTATTGTGCGCGCGGATACTTTTCCGCATATTCTCTGATTCTCCCCCTGTAGACATTCTTCAGCTCCATCACATACGCCAGTTTCTCCCCGTCGATGCCGTCCGGGTCATATACAAAGCCGTTGGAATCTGACATCGTCACGACTTTCGCACCGAGCTGCAGAGCCTTTTCCGCCGCATACTGGGCCACATTCCCGGATCCTGAAATGGCCACTTTCTTGCCTTCGAATCCGTCTCCCCGGGTGGCGAGCATTGACTGGGCGAAATAGCATGTGCCGTATCCGGTGGCCTCCGGCCTGAGCGGGCTGCCTCCCCAGCTGAGACCCTTCCCTGTGAGGACCCCCGAGAACTCATTGCGGAGTCTCTTGTACTGGCCGAACATGTATCCGATTTCGCGGCTGCCGACCCCGATGTCACCGGCAGGCACATCCGTATCCTGGCCGACATGTCTCTGGAGTTCGGTCATGAAGCTCTGGCAGAACTTCATCACCTCGTTGTCGGATTTTCCTTTCGGGTTGAAGTCAGAGCCGCCCTTTGCCCCGCCCATCGGCAGGGTAGTGAGGCTGTTCTTGAATGTCTGCTCGAATGCAAGGAATTTCATTATGCTCAGGTTGACGCTCGGATGGAACCTGATGCCGCCCTTGTACGGACCGATGGCGCTGTTCATCTGGACCCTGTAGCCCCTGTTGATGCGGACTTCTCCCTCGTCGTCAAGCCACGGGACACGGAACATGACCACTCTTTCCGGCTCCGCTATCCTTTCGGGAATCTTCAGGTCCATCAGATAAGGATGGGCCAAAATATAAGGTGCCACACTCTCGAGCACCTCCCTTACTGCCTGGTGAAATTCTTTTTCACCCGGGTTCCTGGCCATGATTTCAGCCATGAACCCGTTCACATAATTCTGTTCAAACTGGTTCATGGTATACAAATTTCATAAAAAAAACTTTCTCTTCAAAATTATTTTATAACTTTATGGCAGCATGTGTCATGATAAATCATGATTTTACATGATGCCGTTCCGGAAAGAATTCGGTTACTTTGCATGTTGCGGTATTATCTGACAAAGAACATGTAAAACTAAATGCTGATATTATGAAAAAAATTATTTCTCTTCTCTCTGTCCTGGCTTTGTCCGCCGGAGCATTTGCACAGACACAGGACACCACAGCTACAGTAACCGGAGATGACCATAAGGTGAAGATGCTTGAAAACGAGCAGATGGAGGACTATCGCCGCAGCTCCCTCTATTCCGTGCTTGTAAAGCATTCCAATGCCAATTATGGGCAGACGATTGATTCTGTCTTCATGATTATGGAGACTCCGGACAAGTTCAACAACCATGACCTTGCCGTGAAATCCTTTGAAAGCAGCAGCGCCAAGGCCAAGAAAGTGAAGGAAAAAGTCCGCGGGACTGACAAGGATCCCAATGTCATTGACATTGCGGCATTCGTCGAGGCAAACGGCGTCGCAAGGGAAATGGTGGCAAAATGGTTTGACCGTGACCCTCAGACAGGATATTTCGACGTGGACCTCATCAAGGAGCGCGGATATTATGATGCCTCCTGGCAGAGCATTGAGGAAGCGGATGCCAGCGTGAGGGGCAGGGCAATGCTGGCGGATGCCGGATTCGATCTCATCGGAAAGACATTCATGATAGTCAATGACATCACATTCGTTGACCATGGCGAGAATTCTGCCAAGGCCGGAGCGGGCATAAAGGCAGGGCTGTCGCTCCTCGGGACTATCGGCACTCTCGTTACCGGTGACGATTCTTTTACGGGCCTCGGAGAAAGCACCGGTGAACTGATCGGCTCCATCGCAAATGAGATTGCGGGATACAAGGTCAACATCATTTCATATCTCTACCGTCTTGACTGGAACGAGGAACTCCTTGACCAGTTCCTGACTGAATATTGGATTGATGCTTCAAATCCGGACCCTGCCAAGAAGGCCGCATTCGAGGCTTCGGACCTCTTCTCACTGTCCTATGTCGGCTATACAATGACTTCGGCCGAGAATGTCTCATCCAAGACTTTCTCCCAGAAACCGCTTCAGGAACAGTTCCTTAAAGTCTGTACGCGTGCCCTTGACAAGGCTATTGTAGAGCTTCAGCGGGAGTATGATGAATTCAAGATCAAGGTGCCTATATATGCCATGAATGAGGACGGTACGGTTTCAGTCAAGATAGGGCTCAAGGAAGGAGTCACCGAAAACTCCACTTACGAGGTTCTGATGAAGGACATGTCATCCGGAGTCGCCGAATATGTGAGAGTCGGCATGCTCAAGCCTGTTGCAGGAAAGATCTGGGACAACCGTTTCGGCGCACTTGAGGAGGCACAGATGCTTGAGGCGGACAGAAAGGCAGCCGAAGAGGAAGCAGCAGAAAGCGGAGCGGGGACTGCTGACGGTAATGCAGCCGTAGCGGAGGCTGCCGCCGCAGAAGCCGCAGAAACTGCTGAACTTGAAGAAGGCAATCCTTATATGGACGCAACCGTGTTTGAAATCACGAGCGGGGCCAACAAGATATATCCTGGCCTGCTTATAAGGGAAGTAAGAATCAAATGACCAAAAGATGAAATTGTTCAGGTATGTTGTGGCGGCAGCGCTTGCTGTCCTGATGTGCCTGCCTGCGGCAGCCGCAGACAGTGCCCAGAAGAGAAAAAAGAAAAAGGCTGATGAGAATACTATGGCGTGGTATTATGAGCTTGAAGCTTATGCCGCCCCATACAAGGGCTCATGCGACATCAAGGTCTGGTCTTATGGCAGGGACATAATCACTGCAAGGGACCAGGCAATGAAGAATGCCGTGCACGGGGTCATTTTCAGGGGAATTCCTGCGAATGCCTCCAAGCGGCTGAATTCATTGCCTCCTATTGTAGATGACATTATGGCCGAGCAGAACAACAAGGCTTTTTTTGACGCCTTTTTCAAAAACGGCGGCCCGTATCTCCGCTATGCCACAAAGACTTTGCCTGACGGAAACGACGAGATACTCCGGTATGACCGGAAGAACTACAAGGTGGGCGTCGTGGTCACTGTCCAGTATGAAGAACTCAGGAAGGCCCTTGAACAGCAGGGAATAATAGATTCATTGACTTCAGGTTTTGCTAAATGATATGACTATGCGAAGATTGTTGTTTGGAATATTGCTTTCTCTGCTGACGGTCTCCCGGGCCTTCGGCCAGGCTGCTGTCCCGTCGATTATGGTCATCCCTAGCGATGCATGGTGCAATGAGAACGGATATATGAATGTCATTGAAAACAATGGCGTCAGGATGTATCAGACGGACTACCGGGGGGCGCTCATAGGCAGTCCGGACCTGAAGACGGTCATTGCGTTCGTGAACAACATGATGACAGAATTCGGCTACCGGACAGTTGACCTTGAGGCGACACTCAAGAACATCGAGACGGAAAATGCCCTCAATTCCGTGACCATGTCGTCTTCAGGAGACGGCTTTGCCGAGACTCCGAGGGAGATGATGTCCAGGGTCGCAAAGGCGGATCTTCTGCTTGAAGTCGGCTGGACAATGAATGTCATCGGGCCCAAGAAATCCCTGACTTTCTCCATGCGGGCCCTTGACTCATACACCCAGAAGGAGGTGGCATCCGCAATCGGGACCACAAGCCCGAGCATCGCGGTGGAGCTTCCGGTGCTGCTTGAGGAAGCCGTGAGTTCATATTCCTACGACTTCAGCGGACAGCTCCGCTCATTTTTCGATGAATTGCTGAAATACGGCAGGGAAATCACCCTTGAAATAAGGGTGTGGGAAAACGCCGGCTTCAACCTTGAGTCGGACATGGCGGAGGATATGCTCGGATATATGATAGAGGACTGGGTGTATGAAAATGCGGCAGGCGGCGCCAGGACCCCTGTGACTGCCTCTGAAAATGTGTTGGTATTCAGCGGAGTCCGTATGCCGAATGTCACTCCTGAAGGCCGCCAGATTGATGCCAGATACTGGACGCGTCCGCTGGTGCGCATGCTCAGGGAGAACGGGATTGACAGTAAACTCTATACCAAAGGACTGGGACATGTCATGATTGTTCTGGGCCAGAAATGACACGATTATGAAAAAGACACTCATAGCAGCTGCAGTGATGGGCTTCTCGCTGGCGGTGTCAGCGCAGGAGCCTGCGAGCCGGATAGCTCTGACCCCTTATGTCTTCCATGACATTGAATCAATCCCGCATGCGGCATCGTCTGCCCTTGAGAGGAAACTTGTTTCCATGGCTACGGCAAACGGCTTTGCCGGGACATCCGATGTGTTTGTAATAACGGCTGTCCCGGAAGTAATGGATGTGCAGATGACTCCGACGGCGCCTGCACAGTTTGCCGTCGACATGGAGGTGGAGGTCTATGTGCTGAACAACCCGGAAGAAGTGATTGTCGGACAGACAGTCTATTCATTGAAAGGCGTGGGTGCAAGTGAGCAGAAGGCTGTCATTAATGCAATAAGCCAGATCAATGTCAGGAGCACGGACACGAGGCGGTTTATGGAGAATGCCAAGGAAAAGATAATCGGCTATTATTCATCCAAGCTTCCCGCAGTGGTGGCCAAGGCGCAGTTTCTGGCCTCGATGACCAGATATGACGAGGCCCTTGCCGTGCTGTCAGCAGTCCCGGACTGCATTGACGAGTATATCAGTGTGACGGAACTGATGACGGATATCTATACCATGAGGATTGACCGCGACGCCGACATATTGCTCCGCAAGGCTGAAGCCAGTCTTGCGGAGGAGGACACCACTGCGGCGCTGGCCTTCCTCGTAAAGATTGACCCGTACAGCACAAGGGCGGAAGATGCGGATGCCGTTGTCGCAAGGATAAAGGCCGACACTGAGGCCTTGAGGGCCCGGGATCTCCAGCGCGAGATAGAGGAATATGAGCTGAACAGGAAGATGGCGATGCTTGAATACGAGAACAGCGTGGAATTGTCAAAGATACGCCTTGAGGCTGCCCGGGAAATCGGGGCCGAGGCATTTGCAACTCCTGCCGCAGCGCTTGTGACGCCGTCCGCCGCCGGTGCTCCTGAAGTGTCCGGTACCCGGGACACATCTGAAGACAGGAACGGGATATTTGACAATGTGGATGTCGGGGAAATTATAGGCGGCCTGGCCGGGGAGGCATTGGGCTGGTTCATGAAGAAGGCATTCAAAATGAAATAAACTGCTGATTCTTTAAAATGAGACAACCATGAAGGCAATCAGAAATATTATCTTCTGTGTCCTGCTTTCCGTACTGGCGACCGGACTTGCCGCCAGGGACCGGGTAGTGGAGAAGTCAGGGAAGACGCCTGACTGGCTCATGACCTCTGGCCGCGACGGATTTTCGGTATTCGCCCGGGCGGATGACATCAGTTCCGCAAGGGACAAGTGTCTGGAAGACATCAGGCAATATATTGTCAATTCCATAGCGGCGAATATCACTTCCGTAGAGACGAGCACGACCGACCTTCACAACAGGGACGGCATTGAGACACTGTATACGACATACAATTCCGAACTGAAGACTGCTGCGGCAAAGCTGCCGTTCCTGACCGGGATATCATTGTCCGACGCTTCGGAGGTATATTGGGAAAAATGCAGGAGCAGGGAGGACGGCTCGTACTACTACAACTATCATGTCCTGTATCCGTTCTCTGCGGCGGACAGGAACAGGCTGATAAAGGAATTCAAGGAATATGATGCAGGGAAATACGGGCTCCTCATGCAGCTCAGGGAAGACTATGCGGCCTTGTCCGACGTGTCTGAAATCGACGCTGCAATCCGGGACCTTGAGCCGCTTGCCGCATATTTCTTCGATGATGTGAGGAAGCAGGAGGCCGAGTCCCTGATGGCCGCCTACAGGAAGGCATATTCTCTTATTTCAGTTGTTCCTGTCAGCCAGGAGCTTGGCAGGTTTGTGTATTCCCTTGTCCTTGACGGTCATGACATGACTTGTTCAAAGTTGCCGCAGCTTCGCTCCGAGACGGCATCGTCGATGACCGTGAAGCCCGCAGGAAGGGAGTATGAAATCACTTACGACTATACATACTGTTACCCTTCCGACGACAATTATATCCTGATAAGTTATTCTTTCCCCGGAGCTTCCCTCAAGTATCGGCATCAGATAGACATTTCCCCGAAGGAAAACCGTGTCGTTCCATACGGGTTCGTCGGCATTGACTGTGTCAGGAAGGACAGCACGGACATTTCCGTGACAGTGTCAATGACTCTCCGTTCGAAGACCGCCACCGGATTTTCTGCCGGGAAAGTATCGTTCTCTTTGCCGGAGGCAGGCATTGAAGCCGCTGCTGAAAATATGACGGAATTCAGCGGCGAAGGCACGCAATATCTCAGGTTTACATTCCATCTGCCGCAGATGCCGGCAGAAAATATGCGCGGAATGCTTACGGGTACAATGCAGGTAAGGTATGGCGGGGGACCTGCTGAGACCGTCACATATACATTGCCGTATAATCTGAAGGTATATACGGACTGACAGGAAGCGCCTGATGCCATAACCCAATATTGATAACAGTAACCATAAATATTATTGCCATGAAACAGATTTTTTCATTCGCCGCTGCGGCATTGTTTATTTCAGTGTTGACCGTCTCATGCGGTGCTGCGAAAAAAGCCGTTCCTGCGGTTGAAGGGGAACAGGAAGTCGCTCTTGTCTTCAATGAACCGAAATATCGCAGTGACAAAGATTATTTCAGGGACAGCCAGTCGGGCATCAGCAAGGATCTTTCCGCTGCAAAGAAAGTTGCCATGCAGAATACCCGCCAGTCAATAGGGGCTATGGTCGAGGCTCAGGTCGGTCTTGTAGTGGACAACTATACCTCCAATGAGCAGACAGGCTCGGATTCTTCTGTCGGGAACGACCTTGAGGAAATGGGCCGCACTGTCGTGAATTCCCAATTGTCCGGACTTGAGATAGTCGCTGAAAAGGCCTTCAAGCTTCCTGACGGCTCTTACCGCTACCATGTCTGCATGCAGCTGAGCAAGGATGCCCTCGGAGATGCCCTTGAAGAGGCAATAGAGAAAGATGCCAAGCTCAAGCTGAAAGTAAAGAAGAATTCGTTCCGCGCAATCTACGAGGAAGTCATCAGGAAGTGACGCATTGATCACATTCGTGCTCATTGCAGTGCGATGAAGGCGTCTCCATTTCCAGTGTGGAATGAGGGATGCCTTTTTCGTACAGCATATGCTTGAGGCTTTCCTTGATTGCCTCCATGTCCGAAAGGCTGTCGATGACGACATGGGCAGTGAGGGCGACTTCCGTAGTGCTGATGGGCCAGATATGGAGGTGATGCACATCGGCCACGCCCGGAACTGAGGACATCATCTTCTTGATTTCATTTAAGTCAATTCCTTCAGGTACGGCATCAATCGACATGCGGAGGCTCTCGGCAAGCAGTTTCCAGGTGGAGACAAGGATGACTCCGACTATGGCGATGCTGACAATAGGGTCAATGACTGACCATCCTGTGAGACTGATGACCACCCCGGACACGACTACGCCGGCTGACACCAGGGTGTCTGCTGCCATGTGAAGGAATGCCCCGCGCGTGTTGATGTCATGCTTCTGCTGCTTCATGAGGAGCCATGCGGTGAGTCCGTTGACTATGATGCCGATGCCTGCCGTCCAGGAGACCGCAGCTCCGTTGACTTCTTCCGGAGAGCTGAATTTCCGGATACTCTCGATGAATATTGCCCCTATGGCGACAAGAAGAATTATGGCGTTGAGCAGCGAAATCAGCACGGAGCTTTTCTTGTATCCGTAGGTGAATTTCCTTGTGCTGTGTGACGAGGACAGCCTGAACGCTATCATGGCGAGGAGAAGGCTGAACACATCGCTCAGGTTGTGTCCCGCATCGGAAAGCAGGCCGAGGGAATTCGACCAGAAGCCTATGCCGGCCTCGACGGCCACATACAGCAGGTTGAGAGTTATGGACAGAATGTATATTCCGTTCAGTGAAGTTATCTGACGGACATGGTGATGATGCCCATGGTCATGATGATGCCCGGAATTGCCGTTGACATGATGATGTCCGGGACCGTCATTGACATGATTTTTAGCAGCGTAGTCTTCCATAACCTGATTTGTTTGCGAGGGTGACCTTTTGGGCCGGCCTCCTTGATAACAGGATGCAAAATTAGAAAGAAGGATTTACAACCGGGTTGCAAATCCCTTTCTCTTATTCGTACCTCAGGGCGTCAATCGGGTCAAGGGCAGCAGCCTTCTTGGCCGGATACCATCCGAAGAATACTCCCGTGAAAGTACATACGAGGAACGAGAGCACAACGCTCCACAACTGGATGGCCACTGGCCAGTGGGCCAGATATTTTACGGCGGCGCAGGCCCCGCAGCCCATGAGGATTCCGATGATGCCTCCTGTGATGCTGATGAGGATGGCCTCGATGAGGAACTGCACGAGGATGTCTATGCCCCGCGCCCCGACGGACATCCTGAGCCCGATTTCTCTCGTGCGTTCCGTCACCGACACATACATGATGTTCATGATGCCGATGCCTCCCACAAGGAGGGATATGCCGGCGATGCAGGCGAGCAGGGTGGTGAGGAGGTTGGTGGTGGTGTCAAGGATTTCGCTGAGTTCCTGCTGGGTCCTTATCATGAAGTCGTTCTCGTCCGTATCCTTCAGCTTGTGCTGGCGGCGGAGGATGTCTTCTATGTCAGCGGTGGCAAGGCCGGTGATGTCTTCGGATATTGCCGAAGCGAAGATGCCCTCAAGATAGTTGATGGCCCTGAACCTTTTCATCACAGTCGTGTACGGCACAAGGACGATGTCGTCCTGGTCCATTCCCATCAAGTTGTATCCCTTGGACTCCAGCACTCCTATGACTTTCAGCGGCACCTGGTTGAGCCTTATGGTCTTTCCCAGCGGCTCTGAACCGTCAGGGAAGAGATTGTCGACGATGGTGGTGCCGATGACGCAGACCTTCGCGGATTTCTTTATGTCTGCCTCGGTGAACATCTCTCCTTTCTCGACATTGAGCTGCCGGATGGCTATGTAGTCGGTGCTGACTCCGCTGACTGAAGAAGGGTAGTTGTTGTTGCCGCTGATGAGCTGTCCCGATGATGACACATTCGGGCTGATGCCGGCAAGGAACAGGCTTTCCTTCCGGAGTGCCTCATAGTCGGCTTCCTTGAGCGTCTGCATTTCCGAAGGGTCGAGCCGCACACCTCCTCTTCTTTCGCCGCCCGGGTGGATCATTATCATGTTTGAGCCCATGCCGGAGATTTCGCTCTGGATGTTCTGCTTTGCACCCTGCCCGAGGGCAATCATGGTGATGACGGCGGCCACGCCTATGATGATGCCGAGCATTGTGAGAAATGCCCTCATCTTGTTGTTGGCCAGAGCTTTCAGTGATATTTTGAATAGATTTGCCCAGTTCATTTCCTGAAATTTTGTTTCAATCTGCCTCCGGAAAATCAGTCATCCTCATTGACCGGAAGTTCTGCAAGGGTCTTTTCGGCGGACAAGATGCTGCCGTTGACCTTGTCTTCTATGACATGGCCGTCCATGAGCCTGATGTTGCGGCTGCTGTAGTTTGATATTTCCGGGTTATGGGTCACGAAGATTATGGTCCTGCCTTCAGCATGGAGTTTCTGGAAGAGCACAAGGATTTCAAAGGAAGTCCTCGTGTCAAGGTTTCCTGTGGCTTCGTCGGCGAGAATGACCGCCGGATTGTTTACAAGCGCACGGGCTATCGCCACCCTCTGCATCTGTCCTCCGGACATCTGGTTGGACTTGTGTTCAAGCCTGTCCCCGAGTCCTACGGCCTTGAGTGCATCAATGGCCCTTGCCCTTCTTTCCGCAGCCCCTATTTCCGAATTGTACATCAGTGGAAGTTCGACATTCTCGATGGCCGTTGTCTTGGCAAGCAGGTTGTAATTCTGGAACACGAAGCCGATTTTCCTGTTGCGGAGGATTGCCCTCTTGTTCTTGGTCATTTTCCTGACGGATATCCCGTCCAGATAATATTCTCCCGCCGTCGGCGTGTCAAGGCATCCCAGAATGTTCAGCAGGGTGGATTTCCCGGAGCCGGAAGAGCCCATGATGGTAACGAATTCACCCTCCTTTATGCTGAATGTCACTCCGCGGAGCGCATGGACGACCTCATCCCCGACGATGAATTCCCGCTTGATGCCCTGAAGGTCTATGACTGTCTTCTCCATTTCGCAAATTGTATTTTACCTCGGCGGCCCCGGCATGAAACCGTTTTTCCCGCCTTTGCCCGGCATTTTGTTGAGGCTTGCGCCGAGGACAACCTCAGTTCCCTCTTCGGTTCCTCCCTTGATTTCAGTATAGACTCCGTCGCTGATGCCGGTCTCCACGGGCATTGCCGTGAAAGTATTGCCCGACTTTGTCCAGAGCTTGTTCTGGCCTGCGCAGTCCCTGACAATGTCCTTTTTTCCGACAAGTGGGAATTCTGGCTTGAATCTCAATGCCTTGGACTGTACCAGAAGGACATCATGCTTCTCTTCCGTATATATTGAAATGTTTGCCGTGAGCCTCGGCTTCAGCTTCAGCTCAGGATTTTCGGCAAGGATTACGACCTCGTATGTGACTACACTTTCGGATGTCGAGGATGTGAGCGACGAGCTGGAGGAGTTGGTGCTGCCCAGGCGTATCTGTGCCACGACGCCTGAGAATATGTCGTCAGGGTATGCGTCCACTGTAAATGATGCCCGCTGTCCTTCCCTGACCCCGCCTATGTCAGCCTCATCGACATCTGCCACTACCTGCATCTGCGTCAGGTCGGCGGCAAGCGTGAAGAGCGTAGGCGTCTCGAATCCGGCTGCCACCGTCTGTCCTTCCTCCACGGCCCTGTCTATGACAATTCCGTCGATCGGGGATGCTATCGTCGCATACGAGAGATTCCTCTGGGCCCTGGCAAGCTCTGCTTCACTGCTGTGGAATGCGCTCTTGGCCATTTCATAATTGTATTCGGCCTGCTCGTATTCCGAGTCGCTGATCAGGTTCTTCTCATATAGCCCGCGGCTCCTGTTGTAGTTCTTTTCCTGGAACTTGTATTCGGCCTTGTTGCCGTCGTATGCGGCCTGCGCGGACTTGACTTCACTCTCAAGTGTCACCTTGTCCATTTCGGCGATTATCTGGCCTTTCCGGACTTCGGAGTTGTAGTCCACGAACAGCTTGTCGATGATGCCGGAAACCTGCGTGCCGACCTGGACTTCTGTCACCGGCTCGATGGTGCCTGTCGCAGTCACATACATCGAAATGTCCCCCCTGGATACTTCTGTCATCTCATATGTCATCACCTGCTTGTCTCCTGACTTCATTGCCAGCAGTGCCGCAGCGGCCGCCACGGCAACAGCCACGACCGTCCATACAATGATTTTCCTTGTTTTCCCTTTCATCTTTCTGCGGATATAATACTTTATGTTTCCCTGTTTCCTGTTTTTCCGGGTCTGTTTTCATTTTATTATTCCATGATTGCCGGTAAAAGTCTGTTTCCGTCCTGTGCCGGTCAGAGTGTAATCTCGAGTCCCTGGTAGAACCTGAGCAGCTGGATGTTGAGCACCGCCATGTATTTGGCCTGCAGAAGCTGCTGCTCCGCGCTCAGGAGATTGTTCTTCTCGGTGAGAAGCTCGACGGTGTTCTTCATGCCGAGGTTGAACTGTTCGCTCACAAGCTCGAAACTGGTCTTGGCGCTCATTACCTGTTCTGCGGCAGCCGTATACTGCTGCTGCGCGCTGTAGGCATCGAGCCAGAGATTCTCAATTGTCTTGTACAGTTCCTTCCTGGTCTCCTGGAAATTCAGTCTGGTGGATTCAAGCTGCAGCTCAGCCTTCTGGACAGCGCTCTTTGTCTGCCGGTTGTTGAAAATAGGCACACTCAGGGTGAGACCGACGGAATTGTTCCAGCCGTTCTTGATCTGTTCCCCGAAGGTGAAGTCCGTGCCGCTGGTATGGCTGGTGCCTATGCCCGCACTCAGGCTCAGTGTCGGGTAATATGACGACCGTGCTATTTTCACATCGAGCTCCGAAGCCGAGATATCGAGCCTGCCTGATTCGATTTCCGGCCTGATTCCCATGGCATTCTGAAAGACTGTCTCCTTGTCCGGAAGGGGAGCGAGGATGAGGGCATCGTCTATTTCCGGAAGAAACACCGACATTTCTTCATTCCCCTCTATCTCAAGAAGCTGCTTGAGCTGGAGCCTGTAGTCCTGGAGCGTGGCCCTGGACGAGACAAGCTGGTAGTTGTCATTGCTCACCTGCGCCTGAAGCTGGGCATAGTCCGCGCGTGAGATGCTCCCTGCGTCAAGGAGCTCTTTCCCTCTGGCGCACTGGGCCCTGCTGACTTCAAGCGTATTCTCGTTGACTTTGACAGATTCGTCTGCAAAGAGAATCTGGACATAGACCTGGGCGATGTTTTCAAGAATATTGTTCGCCGTCGACCTTGTTTCCAGGCCGGCAATCTGCATGTTGATGTCTTCCTGCTTGATTGTCTTTCTGTTGCGGCCGCCGGTAAAAAGGTCCCATCTGGCATTGAGCCCGTAGTTGCCGGTGTAGCTCGTGTTGCTGTCGGAATGCAGGATTTCAGTGCCGCTTACGGTGCTGCTCGATTCCTGGTACGGCCTGTTGATGAGACTGTGGCTCGTGGAGAATGACAGGTTCGGGAAAAGGGCGTTCTTTGCAGTCTTCATGTCAATTTCCGCATTCTGCTCTGACAGTCTGCTCTGTTTCAGCGACAGATTCTCCTCAAGGGCATAGCTGATGCAGTCCTGCAGTGTCCATGTCTTTGCGAAGAAAAGGCTTGTGTCGGCAGCTGGTCCGCTCCGTGCCGAAGTGTCAGTTCCTGGGGCAGCCATGCTGGCCGTGTCCTGCCTGTACTGGGCTCCGCAGGGCTGCATGCCGAGGACAAGTGCAGCCAGAAGCAGTCCCGGCAGATAGACTTTATTCATTTTCATTGTTGTCATATTGCAACGGTCCGATGATGTCATTTTTCAACCGGCGCACCTTGGCATCAATCCGCGTGCCAAATCATATAAAATATGTGCAAAAATTTAGAAAAAAATGTATGTTTGCAACGCATTTAATTATTGCATGACATATCATTGTATTGCATGGCATTTCATTGTATTGCATGACATTTCAATTCAATTATAAGTTAAAATGTGGGTGACAGTTTCTGTGACAGCAGTATTCATTACGGCGATTCTGGTCCTTGACCTGCTTGCAGCCGGTGTCGCAGCCATTTTCGGCCGGTCTTTCAGGAAATTCTTCCTGGGCGGGCTCCGGGCGTTGCTCGTGCCTGTCATTGTCCTTTTCTACGGCATGTTCATCGGGCGCAACCATTATGTCGTGAATGAACTTGAAATAGTATCCCGGGATGTGCCGGAGTCATTTGACGGCTACAGGATAGTCCAGATTTCGGACCTGCATCTGGAATCTTTCGGCAGCCGCAGCCGGTCTCTTGCCCGTGCCGTCTCCAAGGTCAATGCCCTCAATCCGGACCTGATTCTTTTCACCGGCGACCTCGTGACATCGCATCCGTCGGAAATGGACGGCCTGGAGCATGTCCTGTCTGGCCTGGAGGCAAAAGACGGAATCTGTTCCGTCCTCGGCAACCACGACTATTGCATATACCGCAGATGGGAGTCCGATTCTCTCCGTGCTGCCGCCGTCAGAGAGCTCGTCGCAAGGGAAGAATCCCTCGGATGGCATGTCCTTATGAACTCCTGCGTGAACATTGTCCGGCCTCGGTCCGGGGAATCTTCCGCATCATCTTCTGCTCCGGATTCATTTTCCGTGCCTGCTGCCGCAGATACCATCTCGGTGGCTGGAGTGGAGAACATCTCGCAGACTTCATATTTCCCTTCATACGGCGACCTTGACAAGGCCATGGCGGATGCAGGAGGCTGCTTCAGGATACTCATGACGCATGACCCCACGCACTGGCACAAGGCCATCTCCCAATACCCCGACATAGACCTGACGCTTTCCGGTCACACCCACGCGATGCAGTTCTCGATTTTCGGCTGGAGCCCGAGCAGCCTGATATTCGATGAATACAGGGGCCTCTACATGAAAAATCCCGGCGAACCGGGTTCTTCCTCTCTCCGCAGCCATTCTGCCTCATCCGATTCCGGCAATCTCCTGTATGTGAACATCGGACTCGGCGAGACCGCCATCCCGTCCCGTTTCGGCGCAGCTCCGGAAATAACGCTTTTCACTCTGCGGCATTCAGAATAGCCCGTAGAGCCTTGCGTCAATCTTGTCTGTGATGCTTGCGAAGTCTTCGGGGCGGTTTTCGAAGTCAAGGTTGTCGGCGTCTATGGTGAGAACTTCTCCCTTGTATTCAGAAATCCATTTCTCGTATTTTTCGTTGAGGCCGGCAAGGTATTCCAGGCTCATGCCCTTTTCGTATTCACGTCCCCTCTTTTCAATCTGTCCGACGAGATGGGGGATGGAGGACTTCAGGTAGATGAGCAGGTCGGGAAGCTTCACAAGGGACATCATCAGCTCGAAGAGTTCCATGTAGGTGGCAAAATCCCGTTCCGAGATGTTGCCGAGGTCCCTGTTGTTGGCTACGAATATGTGCACCCCCTCGAGGATGGTCCTGTCCTGGACGATGGTGTCGGACGACCTTGAAATGTCAAGGACATCCTTGAACCTGCGGGTGAGGAAGAATACCTCCATGTTGAATGACCACCGGTGTATGTCTTTGTAATAGTCTTCTATATAAGGGTTTGTGGTCACGGCCTCAAATCTCGGCGTCCAGCCGTAATGGGCGGCCAGCATCCGTGTGAGGGTAGTCTTGCCGCTGCCTATGTTGCCTGCTATTCCTATGTGCATATTCATATTTTTTGCGAAAATAATAAACTTCTTAATATTATTTTAACGGAATTTTTCGTAATTTGGACAAAATTATGACCATGCGCCGTAAGCGGCTGCCAAAAAGAAAAAAGTCAATATGAGCGCCAAAAAGAAAGATTGCCCGTATCTGGAAAGGGATATTAGCTGGATGTATTTCAACAGGAGAATCCTCCAGGAAGCCTGCAAGGAAAGTGTGCCCCTGCTGGAGAGACTCTCATTCCTCGGCATCTATTCAAACAATCTGGATGAATTCTACAGGGTGAGGGTGGCTTCCCAGAACAGGGTTGCCGAATGGGGGGAGAAATCCGGCAACGAGGAGGCAGTCAAGGCGAAGAAGACGGTAAGGCAGATTTCCAGGCTGTACAGCCGTTATCTCAAAGACTATGAAGACACTGTCCATGATGTCTATGAGGAACTTGCCCGGCAGAATATCTTTCTGATCAATGATGCCGAGGCGGATGCCGGCCAGAGGGAATTCCTGCGTTCATACTATCATTCCAATCTCGAAGGACTGATTGTTCCCGTGTCATTCTCGTCCGTGAAGCATCTTGACCACGAGAGCGACGAGAGCATCTATATGGCCGTGAGGGCTACGCGCATGTCCGTCTCCGGCAAGAAAATGTACGAATATGCATATTTTGAACTACCTGTCCAGAGCTGCGGCAGATTCGTGCGCCTTCCGGACAGGGACGGGCGGAACTATATAATGTATCTTGATGATGTCGTGAGGTGCTCCCTCGGCTATATCTTTGAAGGACTGGGCTATTCCGACATGGAAGCATACGCCTTCAAGTTCACCAGGGACGCGGAGATGGAGATTGACGACGACAGACGCAACGGGATACTCCAGAAGATATCGAAGGGACTGAAGAGCAGGAAGAAAGGAGCTCCGCTGAGGGTGCTTTACGATGAAAGCATGCCTGAAGACCTGCAGCGGAGAGTGCTCAGCAAGCTGGACCTTGACAAGAATGACACCGTGGTCAGGAGCGGACGCTACCACAACCACAAGGACCTCATGAAATTCCCTGACTGCGGAAGAAATGAATTGAAATTCAAGCCGATGCCGCCTATCCGCAGGGAGATGTTCGACGGAGAGGGCAGTGTCCTTGAAAAAATCCGCATGCAGGACCGCTTCCTTCATGTCCCGTACCACAGTTTCTCTTCATTCATAAGGGTACTGCATGAGGCTGCAATCAGCAGGGAAGTCACAAGCATAAAGATTACGCTCTATCGCCTCGCCAAGGACTCCAAGGTGGTCAAGTCTCTGATAGGAGCCGCCCGCAACGGGAAAAAGGTCACCGTCGTGATTGAGCTCCTCGCAAGGTTCGACGAGGAGTCGAATATGGTCTGGGCCCAGAAGCTGCAGGAAGCCGGCGTCAAGGTGATATTCGGGGTGGAAGGGCTGAAAGTGCATTCGAAGGTGGTGTACATCGGAATGAAGAAAGGTCCGGACATCGCATGCATCAGCACTGGCAATTTCCATGAGGGCAATGCCAGGACATATACGGACTGCATCATCATGACTGCGTCTCGCCGTATTGTCCGCGATGTCGACATGCTCTTTGATTTCATAGAGAAGCCGTACATACCGGAACATTTCAAGGAACTCCTTGTGTCCCCGAATGACATGAAGCGCCGGTTCATATCTCTGATAAATGCTGAAATCCGCAACAAGAGGGCGGGAAAGCCGGCATACATCAAGATGAAAGTCAACCATATCACCGATCCCGTGATGGTGAAGAAGATATATGAGGCTGCCGCGAACGGGGTCAAAATTGACATGGTGGTAAGGGGCAACTGTTCTGTTGTGACCCACGGGCATCCCGCAGGCGCCAACATAAGAATCAACGGGATTATAGACAGGTATCTCGAACATTCGAGGATATTTGTCTTCGCAGCCGGGGGACAGGAAAAGGTCTTCATCGGGTCCGCCGACTGGATGCCGAGAAACCTGGACAACAGAATCGAGGTCGTCGCACCGGTGTACGACCCCGCCATCAAGCAGGAGATGATAAGGATAGTGGACTACGGCCTGAGGGATGTCAGACAGGGCCGTCTGGTGGACGGGACCGGAGACAATTCCCCGTGGACATGCGAGGACCCGCTGCCGGCAGGGTCGCAGGAAGCCCTCTACAGCCATTATCATCAGCTTGAGGAGGAAGAGAAGCAAAACTGACTCGGCCTCCTGAGGGCTGATGGCCTCGCAATTACTTTGCAAAGGCTGCACAGTGATTTCTCAATAGAAAATAACCGCATAACAGACACAGAATATGGAAAAGGATTTTGCCGAAGAAAGGACGCCCGGAAGAGAGGCATATGCAGCAATCGACATCGGCTCAAATGCAGTCAGACTGCTCATCAAGGAACTGGAGTGCTATGAAGACGGACCGCGGTTCAACAAGGTGCTGCTGCTCCGTGTGCCGCTCAGGCTCGGCTTCGATGTGTTCGCCGAAGGGAAAATCTCCGAAAAGAGGGTGAAGGATATGGTCCGGCTGATGAAATGCTACCGCCAGCTGATGAAGATTTATGATGTGGTCGAATACAGGGCCTGTGCAACTTCCGCAATGAGGGACGCAGCCAATGGCCCGCAGATAATCAGCAAGGTGGAGAAGAAGACCGGCATCAGGATAGAAATCATAGACGGCCAGGAAGAGGCCAGGATGATATACAACAACCATCTTGAAAACATGAAGGGCCGCAAGGGCAATTTCATGTATGTGGATGTAGGAGGCGGCAGTACTGAAATCAATCTTCTTGCCGACGGGGAACTTGTATGCTCCCGTTCCTACAACATCGGGACCGTCCGCATGCTCAACAATGCTGTGGAAGAAAGTGAGAAGGCCCGCATAAAAAGAGACATGAAGGACCTCGCCGTTTCATACCCCGGCATAAACATCATCGGCTCAGGCGGCAACATCAACAAGCTCTTCAAACTTGTGAAAGGCCGTGACAGACGCTATCCGCGCATGACGGTGGCATCGCTCAGGGAACTCTATGACGAACTCAAGGAAATGAGCGTCGAGGAGCGCATGGAAGCCTATGCCCTCAAGCCTGACCGCGCCGATGTGATAGTCCCTGCCGGCGACATCTTCATCACCGTGGCGGAGATTACCGGGGCGCAGTACATATATGTCCCTGTCATCGGCCTTGCCGACGGCATCATCGACAGCCTGTATATGAAACGGGCAGCGGAATGACAAGCCCTTGACTCCGGCGGCGGTGCATGCATATGCCTCCGGAATGTGAACCTGTCTGCGGGAAGGCAACGCCCGCAAACTCAGAGGCAGTTCATAAACTCAGAGACAATTCACAAATTCAGAGGCAATTCACAAGACTTCGGCAATGTCAGGTAGGAGACAGAAATGAAACACATTGTTCTTGATGACGGCAAAGAAAGGAGCCTTGTCTTTTATCTTGCAATGGAGGAATATCTTGCAAGATATACCGAAGATGAAGCCTTCTTCGTGTGGCAGGTGCCTCCGACGGTTATCATCGGAAGGAATCAGGTAATGGCGGCGGAGGTCAATCTCCCTTATTGCCGGGCCAATGGTATCCGTGTCTTCCGCAGAAAGAGCGGGGGCGGCTGCGTGTATTCTGACCGGGGCAATCTCATGGTGTCCTGTGTCATGTCCGGCAAGGATGTGCCGTTCCTGTTTGAGAATTATATCCGGCGGCTGGCACTGTGCCTTCGGCGTGCCGGACTTGAGGCAGAAGTCTCAGGCCGCAATGATATTCTTGTCTCCGGGAAAAAAGTTTCCGGAAATGCATTCTTCAGCATTCACGGCCGCAATGTCATGCACGGCACCCTTTTGTTCGACTGTAATCCTGAACAGTTGGAGAATGCCCTGACCCCCTCCGGTACAAAACTCCAGAGCAAAGGCGTCAGCTCAGTCCGTCAGCGGGTCGGCTGCCTCCGCCAGTTCCTGGCAGCTTCCAGTCAAGCGTCGCAGCATGTCTCCGGTCAAGAGTTGCAATATGTCTCCGGTCAAGAGACTCGACAGGCTTTCTCACAAGGGGCACGCCCTGCTTTCTCACAGGAGACACAGCGTGCTTCCAGCAGTAGAATGTCGTACGCTTCATGCAGTGGACCGCAGTGTGATTCATGCAGTGGATTGCAATGTACTTCACACAATGGATTGCAATGTGCTTCACACAATGGATCGCAATGTACTTCACGCAGTGAATCGCAATGTGCTTCACACAGTGAATCGCAATGTGCTTCATGCAGTGGACCGCAGTGTGCTTCATGCAGTGGACCGCAGTGTACTTCACACAATGGATTGCAATGTGCTTCCGGCATTGGAGAACAATATGCTGATGACATGGCAGCCTTCTCCCGGTTCGTTGTAGACTGTTTCTGCGACAGTGAGCGTACTCTCGGGGAAAATGAAATCAGGAAAATAGAAGAGATTGAGAAGACATATCTGGACCCCGTGTTCCTGTATGGCCATGAACCGGCATTTTCAGTTTCATCGGACATCCGCTTGCCTCTCTCCGGAACGGTGACCATATCCCTTGACATAAGGCGCTGCCGCATAGCCGGATGTTCCCTATCCGGAGACTATCTGCATATTGAGGACGGACTGCAGGAAGAACTTTCACGGCGTCTTGCCTCTCTTCCTCCGTTTCCGCATGGTGAGCCGTCTCTGCCTGAGAGATTATCTCTGCCTGAGGGACCGTCTCTGCCTGAGGGACCGTCTCTGTCTGAGGAATCGTCTCTGTCTGAGGGGACTTCCGTGCATAAGGTTCCATCTGTGCATGAGATTCTATCTCTGCATAAAGTGCCATTAACTCATAAAATATCTACGCAAAACCTCGAAGATATTGGAACTGTTCTCCCCGCAGAAGTCCGCTCCCCGTTTACTGCAGAAGATATCATGACGGTTCTTTCCGGTCTGCATCCTGAAAGATACATCAGGGGAATGGATTGTAAGAAACTTGCAACATGTATTGCAGAAATGCTTTCCGGAATATTTTAAATCATGCCGGCTTTTGCATCATGCCGCCTCTTGCCCACCTGCCACGGATTAGTGAGATTTTATTGCCAGGTGATGCGATGAATGCACTACCTGCCGCGAAAATGGCCGGAATCGCGTCAGGTGGGCGGTGTAAAGAGTCGTATCATGCCTACCTGCCACGGGTTGGCAGATAAAGTGGGTCAGGTGGGCAATCTGGGGTATCATTTCTTGCCTACTAGGCATGGTTT
>JADIMJ010000002.1 GCA_017694835.1 Candidatus Cryptobacteroides gallistercoris | reverse complement strand
TTTCACAGCCGGACAACGGGGAACAGGCCCTTGAAATCGCCGAGAACCTGATCAGGTCCGGGGCCATTGACATCATTGTGATAGACTCAGTGGCAGCCCTCACCCCGAAGGCCGAGATTGAAGGCGAGATGGGCGATGCGAAGGTGGGACTCCAGGCAAGGCTGATGAGCCAGGCCCTCAGGAAGCTCACCGCCAGCATCAGCAAGACCAACACCTGCTGCATCTTCATCAACCAGCTGCGTGACAAGATCGGAGTAATGTTCGGCAACCCTGAGACCACCACCGGAGGCAACGCCCTGAAGTTCTATGCTTCAGTCCGCGTCGATGTCCGCCGCACCACCCAGATCAAGGACGGTGAAGAGGCACTCGGCAACAGGACAAGGGTCAAAATCGTGAAGAACAAGCTCGCCCCTCCTTTCAAGAAGGCGGAATTCGACATAGTATTCGGTGAGGGCATCTCCCATGTAGGGGAAGTCATTGACCTCGGCGTAGAATTCGACATCATCAAGAAGAGCGGCTCATGGTTCAGCTACAACGACTCCAAGCTTGCACAGGGCCGTGAAGCAGTGAAGCAGCTTCTTGCAGACAATGTGGAACTCTGCGATGAAATCGAAGGAAAAATCCGCGAGGCGCTCAAGGAAGTCAAGGACTGAGTGCCGCCTGACAGATTCTGACGGCAGATGATACAGGACATCGTTCAGCGGCAGCGGGAATTCTTCAGTGAAGGCAGGACCATTGACCCGGAATTCAGGCTGGGATACCTCAGGGCCATGCGCAGGGCCATAGTGGATATGGAAGATGAAATAGCCGACGCCCTGCATGAGGACCTCGGGAAAAGCAGCACCGAAGCATACATGACGGAAATCGGGATGACTCTGTCCGAATTGTCATGTGCCTGCAGGAACATCAGGAAATGGAGCCGGCCGGCAAGAGCAGGCTCGCCCCTTGCCCAGTTTCCCTCCCGGAGCGCAATTATCCCCGAGCCGTACGGGACAGTCCTGATAATGAGTCCGTGGAACTATCCGTTCCTCCTCTGCATCTCACCGCTAATCAGCGCCGTGGCGGCTGGCAACACAGCCATTGTCAAGCCGAGCGCATATTCCCCTGCGGCTTCCGCCGTCGTAAGGAAGCTCGTCGGGAAAGTGTTTCCGGAAGAATATGTCGCCGTAATCGAAGGCGGGAGGGCAGTCAATTCGGACCTTCTGGAACAGAAATTCGACTATATATTCTTCACCGGGAGCAAGGCCGTCGGAAAGCTCGTGATGACGAAAGCCGCGGCCCATCTGACGCCCGTGACCCTTGAACTTGGAGGGAAAAGCCCCGTGATTGTGGACAGGACGGCTGACATCGCCGTCTCCGCGACACGGATTGTATTCGGAAAATTCCTCAACTGCGGCCAGACCTGCGTCGCACCAGACTATATTCTGGTCCATGAAAGCATTGCGGAAAAATTCATCGGGGCATGCAAGGATGCCGTCCGCAGGATGTACGGGGACAAGCCGCTTGAGAGCCCCGGCTACGGCAAGATTGTGAACCGCAAGCACTTCGACAGGCTGGCGTCAGCCTTGGCAGAATGTCACCAGGACTCCGTCTGGGGCGGAGAGACGGATGCTGCGAATCTGAAAATAGCTCCTGCAATAATCCGCGCCGGAAACATTTCCCGGCAAGAGGACATATCCGGCACTGAAGGCACTTCCATGATGCAGGATGAAATCTTCGGCCCGCTGATGCCGGTGCTGGCCTACAGCAGCATCGGGGATGTCATCAGATACATAGACAGCCGTCCGAGGCCGCTTGCAGCATATATTTTCACCAGGGACAGGAAACTGAAGAAGATGCTTCTGAAAAGGCTACGCTTCGGGGGAGGCTGCGTCAATGACACCATCATTCACCTGGCCTCCGAAAGACTGCCTTTCGGAGGCGTCGGGGAAAGCGGGATGGGACAATACCACGGAAAATATGGATTCGACACATTTTCACACAGGAAGAGCATTGTCCACAAATCACTTATGCTCGACCTGCCTATGCGTTACCAGCCGTACACTTCGTTTAAGGAAAAATTAATCCGGATATTTTTGAAGTGATTTTTTCTTTTTTGTACTTTTGCCGCGCAAACGGATAATTCAATAAAACGGACTGACACTATGGGCGGTTTCTTCGGAACAATATCAAAGCAGAAATGCGTCAATGACCTTTTCTACGGCACGGACTACAATTCCCACATGGGGACAAAGAGAGGGGGCCTCGCCACCTACAGCAAGGAAGACGGGTTCCAGAGGTCCATCCACAATCTGCAGAGTGACTACTTCAGGAGCAAATTCGAGGATGAACTGGACAAGTTCAGCAAAGGCACGTCAGGAATCGGAGTCATCAGCGACACCGACCCGCAGCCGATTGTCATCAACTCACATCTCGGAAAATTCGCGATAGTGACTGTGGCAAAGGTATCCAACATGAAGGAAATCGAGGACGAGCTTCTTGCCAAGAACATGCACTTCGCCGAGCTGAGTTCAGGCGGGACAAACCAGACCGAACTCATTGCCCTTCTCATCATCCAGGGCAAAGATTTTGTGGAAGGCATTGAAAATGTCTTCAATACCATCAAAGGCTCATGCTCCATGCTTCTCCTTACAGAAGACGGCATCATCGCCGCAAGGGACAAATGGGGAAGGACACCGATAGTACTCGGAAAGAAAGAAGGGGCATATGCGGCGACCAGCGAATCATGCAGTTTCCCGAACCTTGACTTTGAAATCGACAGATACCTCGGCCCGGGAGAAATAGTAAGAATATTCCCTGACCGCGTCGAACAGATGAGGAAACCGGAAAAGAAGATGCAGATATGTTCATTCCTGTGGGTCTACTACGGTTTCCCGACATCGACCTACGAAGGCAGGAATGTGGAGGAAGTGCGGTTCCTGAGCGGGTACAAGATGGGACAGAAGGACACTTCGGAAGTCGACTGCATATGCGGCATCCCGGACTCCGGGGTAGGACAGGCTCTGGGCTATGCCGAAGGCAAGGGTGTCCCTTACCATCGCGCAGTGACCAAATACACCCCGACATGGCCGAGGAGCTTCACCCCGAGCAATCAGGAGAGGCGTTCCCTCGTGGCCAAGATGAAGCTGATTCCGAACAGGGCCATGCTTCAGGACAAGAGAATAATCTTCTGCGACGATTCCATAGTGAGGGGAACACAGCTCAGGGACAATGTCAGGATTCTCTTTGACTACGGGGCAAAGGAAGTCCACATGAGGATAGGCTGTCCGCCTCTCATATACGGATGCCCGTTCATCGGGTTCTCAGCCTCAAAGACAGACCTCGAACTCATCTCCAGACGGATAATAAAGGACCTTGAGGGAGACGCAGACAAGAATCTCGAGAAATATGCGGCCACAGATTCTCCTGAATACAGGAGGCTCGTAGATGAGATAGCAAGGAGATTCGGTCTCACCTCTCTGAAATTCAACACAATAGAAACCCTGATAGAAGCAATCGGCCTGCCTAAGTGCTGCGTATGCACACACTGCTTCGACGGGTCAAGCTGTTTCTGATCCATGCCATCGTGCCTACGGCCGACGGACAGACGCAGTCACCGTGGCCGGGCGATGCTGCAGCGGGAGAGTTTAGCAGCCATTTCAGGGCTGAGCACACCGGCCTTTTCAAGTTCTTCCACAGTCCAGCTGGACTGTGGATTGTTTTCTCTGAAAAGCACTATCCCGTGTGCGGCCGAGCCGTACCTTATGTACGGATGCAGCCTCAGGGAATCCTCCGGCAGGGTCCAGAGAGGATAAGGCCGCACAAATGACGAATCTATGGTTATGAGGTCAGAAAGCCCGTCATACTTCTCCCTGTCGAAATTCCGGATGTCCATCAGCTGTTCCTTATAGGAATACGACCCGCCGAGGGACTTCCTGTATTCTGTCATTTTTGCAGCGAAATATCCGCCGATGCCCGGCAGTCCGTCAAATGCTGCCGAGTCGGCAAGGTTAAGGTCGACCCGGGGGATGTCTATGTACGGTTCAAGCCGGCGGAAGACAGAATCCGCCACTACATATGACTTTGCGAAGTCACTTCTCCGCCTGAACCGGCCTCCTTTCTTCCTGTAGTTGTCTATCGCCACGGCCTGCCTTCTGGAGAAGCCGAGCCTGACAAGGTCGTCGACTGACACGGTATTGGGATTGAATCTGAAGGTTTCTGCCGCCGGTCTGTGAATATCCCTCACATGCTGCACGGCCGGGTGGTGAACTGCATCTTTTCTGACAACCACGGGACCTTGTCGGACAATCGCAGGACCTTGTCGGACAATCGCAGGACCTTGTCGGACAATCCCGGCATTGCCCTCCGGATTTCCGGCATCCGGTTCCCCGGCAGGGCAGACCACGGCACCGGCAGAAGACATTATTGATTCCGCCAGGCTGCGGTCAATTACATATACCGTGTCCGGACAGTCCCTGTCCGCAATAATCTTTGCCACTGCCGCCCTGTGGACAAATACAGCGGTCTGGTAACCGAGTACAAGAAAGACCAGGGCAATGGCCCCCGTCACAAATGAGGCGGACACTCTCCCGCGCTGCCCGTCTCCTCCGGATTCATTCTTTTCCTTTTTCATATCTCCTCAAGCCGTCCCCTCCGTTTTGCCTTATTCCGGACCCGCGCCGGCCACAATCAGAACTATCTCCCCTTTCGGTTCATGTTCCGTATACCATGCGGTCACTTCTTCCAATGTCCCGCGCATGTGCTCTTCATGTATCTTTGAGATTTCCCGTGCGACAGAACACCTGCGCCCGGGACCGAAATATTCCGCCATCTGCCCCAGCGTCTTCACAAGCCGGTAGGGAGATTCGTAGAAAACCATCGTGCGCTCCTCTGCAGCAAGCATCTTCAGCTTTGTCTGCCTGCCTTTCTTGACCGGCAGGAAGCCTTCGAAGCAGAATCTGTCACAGGGGAATCCCGAACTGACAAGTGCCGGGACAAAGGCAGTGGCCCCGGGAAGAGTCTGCACCTCAATCCCTTCTGCGACACATGTCCTGACAAGCAGAAATCCGGGGTCCGATATCCCCGGGGTTCCCGCATCGCTTATCAGAGCGACATCCAGACCGGAGAGAATCCTGTCCCTGATTACAGACACCGTCTTGTGCTCATTGAACTTGTGGTGGGACTCCAGCCTGGCGTGAATGTCATAATGCCTGAGGAGGACGGAACTTGTCCTCGTATCCTCGGCGAGAATGAGATCCACGGACTTGAGGACATTCACAGCCCTGAAAGTCATGTCTTCCATGTTTCCGACCGGCGTCGGCACAATATACAGGCGCCCCGCCTTCCCTTCCGTCCTGTTGTTTCCGTCTGCCATAACCTATCCGACTTTTCGCCTTACGCACATCATGAACCTGTATACCGCATCAGATTCCATATTCCATTCAGGAAATCTTTCCCTCAGCAGCTGCACCGCCTCCTGAAGAGTGCCGGCAGCATTGAGGCTTTCCATCGTCGTGCTGAAAAGCACGGGATCCTCCCGGAAAAGGGTCCTGATGAAAAGTGCCCTGTCATTCAAGGAAATGGCACTCCGGATGTCCCTTACCGGCAGCCCGGGACGGTCTCGTCTCCAGGCTTCCCTGTCAGCAAGGGCATCCATAACGGACAGATGCTCTGCCTCGTGCATCAAATCATTCACATCAAGCATAACAGGACCTGCCGCATATTCCCGGTCCATCTCATCTTCAGAAAAAAGATTTTCCGCTTCCGGCTCAGCAGCAGCCCCAGGCCCTTCTTCTGCGGGGGCAGTTTCAGGCTCTTCTTCTGTGAAGTCCGGCATGTCATCCTGCTCCCTGACCGGACCGGAGAAAGAATCCCCGGCAGCCTCCGGCAAAATATTTTCCTCTGTTCCGGCGGCAGACTGAAGTTCAGCCAGCTTGTCCTCAAGCAAAGACATCTGTGCCTTTATTGAAGATATCAGGGGCATTATTTCGTCCAGTATCCTGCGGGAAGAATTTTCCATAAAAAACACTATATTTGTGCCGGTCTTGTCCAGACCGGCAATGTTCAGCAAAATTAAAGAAATGTTTTTAGAATACGCAAAAAAATCAGGCCGGATAGAGGTAATCTGCGGGTCAATGTTTTCAGGCAAGACCGAAGAACTGATAAGAAGGCTGAAAAGGGCCCAGTTTGCCAATCTGAAGGTGGAAATCTACAAGCCTGCCGTAGATGTCAGGTATTCAGAGGACCAGGTGGTCTCCCATGATGCCCACAGCATTCCGTCTACACCGATAGACTCTCCTGCGAGCATGCTGCTTCTGAGCAGCGATGCAGACGTCGTCGGCATCGACGAGGCACAGTTTTTCGATGACACCATTGTAGAAGTGGCCCAAACCCTTGCGGACAGGGGAATCAGAGTAATCATAGCGGGGCTGGACACTGATTTTTCAGGAAAGCCGTTCGGCCCGATGCCGGCTCTGATGGCAGTTGCCGAGGATGTGCAGAAAGTGCATGCCATCTGCGTGAAATGCGGGGACCTGGCCAACCGTTCGCACAGGCTTTCGGCCGGCGACCAGCTTGTGATGCTCGGGGAGAAGGATGTCTACGAGCCTCTCTGCCGCCACTGCTACAACAAGGCCGTCACTTCCTCGGATGATGACTGAGCACGGCAGCCTGCCATGAGGCGCTGTCCACATGCGTGTAGATTTCCGTCGTCAAGATGCTTTCATGCCCGAGCATTTCCTGAACGGCCCTGAGGTCGGCCCCGTTCTCTATAAGATGCGTGGCAAAGGAATGCCTGAAAGTATGCGGAGATATTTCTTTGGTGATGCCGCAGACAAGGGCCTGCCTCTTGATCATGTTGAATACGGATATCCTGCTGAGCGACTTTCCGAACCTGTTAAGGAAGAGCATGTCCTCATATGCCCGCCCGGCCGGGACAGGCCTCACTGAAAGATATTTCCTTACGGCATCTTCAGCCATCTCCCCCAGCGGCACAATCCGCTCCTTGTCGCCTTTTCCCCTGACCCTGAGGAACGACTCCTCAAAGAAGATATCCGATATCCTGATTCCCAGGACTTCAGACACCCTCAGGCCGCAGCCGTAGAGGACCTCCAGTATGGCACGGTCGCGGATTCCGCACCAGGTGTCTTCTGGCACCGATGCAATTATTTCCGAAACTTCTCCGACCGACAGGACATCAGGCAGAAGCCGTCCAATTTTCGGAGACTCGATTTTGTCGCAGGGATTTTCCTTGATCAGCCCCTCGATTATCAGATAATTGTAGAACGACCTCAGGGCGCTGATGAGTCTGGACAGGGAGCGGTCACGCAAATCCCGGCGTGACGCGAGATAGTCCACAACGGCATCTGGCCCGCAGGATTCCGCCGGCTGCCCGGCGGCCTCAAGGAAAGCCGAGACATCAGAACAATACGATGCCACCGTATTGGGTGACATCGCACGTTCTATCCTGAGATAGTCCGAATAATCCTTCAGAAGCCTTTCATCGGACGGCAGCATACTTCAATTCAGAGAGTTGCATATTTCTTTCCGTATTCAAGCATCTGGCCGAGATAGTCGTCAGTATACTCTATCCTGTAGTCGACCGTCTTGCCTCCGCGTTTGACCGGAACGATTTCCGGATTGACAAAGCCGCCGTAAGGCTTGAGCCCCAGCTGCTCATATCTTGTCTTCACTTCCCTGTGCAGCCGAGGGTCTATGTCGACGGCATATTTCTCCACAAGGGCCTTGCCTGCCTCATAGTCCCCTTCCGACTTGATTCTCTGGACCTCAGCCAAAAGCCGGGCGAACAGGCCCCTCAATGCCTCAAAGTCATTCACGACAAAATATGTCTTGCCGTCGCGCACCTTCTTCTCTATGACATTGCCGTCACGGCCTTGCTCATAGCACCATTCGGCAATGAGCTTGCGGTTCTGCATGTGGGCCTCGGTGTTCTTCTTCCCGAGCTCGACACGGTTGAACTGCACCATGATGCCGTTCCTGATATAATTGGCGTACTGGGCCTTGTAGGCCTCCATGTCAGGAAGGATGCCGAGCTCAACAAGCTTCGGGTCGGCTATGTAGTACAGCCCGAACAGGTCAGCCCTGGTCTCCTCGAGGGTAGAGCTGTATTCCCCGAGGGCATTCGGAGAGACCCCCGGAAGAGTCCGCCCGGAGCCATGGCCCAGACATTCGTGAAGATCGGTATGTATTTCATCCGTGATTGCGGAATATTTCTTTTCAAGGGCAATCTCCTCTTCAGACCATGCGAATTCGGACAGAAGATTGCGCGGAGACTCCTGTGCTGCCAGGTCATATGCATGGGTGATGTTGGCGATTGTCACTGACTTCGAGCCGTAGTCTCGCCTGATCCAGTCGGCATTCGGGAGGTTGATGCCTATCGGAGTGGACGGATAGCAGTCTCCTGCAAGTGCGACGGCATTTATTACCTTGGCTGAAATTCCTTTCACCTGAGGCTTGCGGAAACGCGGGTCAACCGGAGAATTGTCCTCGAACCACTGGGCATTGGCGCTGAGAATCTCAGTACGCTGCGACGCGTCATGGTCCTTTATGTTGACCAGCCCTTCCCATGTTGCCTTGCGGCCGAGAGGGTCATTGTAGTCTTCAACAAAGCCGTTGACAAAGTCCACTGTGCCGAGGGTATCCTGCACCCACTCTATATTATATTTGTCCCAGAGTTTCAGGTCCCCCGTCCTGTAATATTCGACAAGGGTGGCAATATACTGCTTCTGGGCATCGTTTTCCGCATATTCTGCCGCTTTTTCAAGTTCCGAACATATCCTGGTCAGGGCCGGGCCGTACAGCCCGCCGGTCCTGTACACTTCTTCCCTTATCACCCCGTCGGAGCCCTTGACCACCTTGCTGTTCAGCCCGTATGACACCGGAGTGTCATCCTGCGGGTCAAGCATGGCATGATAGAAATCCTCTACCTCCTTTCTTGTGACATTCTCATAGAAATTGACAGCGGACGCCTGCACGATGTCCTTGCCGGGATCATTGGACTTCCTCTGCGGAAATATCTCCGGGTCATATATGACAGGAAGCAGCTCCTCACATCTGTCCCCGTCGCCGACAGCCTCCATCAGAGACCGGAAATAATCCTGCGGGCAATCAGGAAAAATCTTGTCCTCCGCATAATGATGGTGAATTCCGTTGCTGAAGAACACCCTCTTGGCATAGACGGTGAAATCCTGAAATTCCCTGCATTCCCTGTCGCCTTCATAATTTTCAAGAATGTTCTCGAGGACTTTCCTTATCGGAAGGTTATACCTGCAGTTCTGGACCCAGATGATGTCCCTGCCGTACTTTGCCGCCTCGGACAGGTGATATACATACTCTTTCTGCTGAAGGGACAGGTCATCCCAGCCGGGGACCTGATACTTCATTATCTTCAGGTCCGCGAACTCATCTATCAGATATCTGAAATTGTCTGTCCCGTCCTGCGACTTGCTTCCGCCTCCTGCACAAGACACTGCCGAGGCTGCGATTCCTGCCATGCAGATCATCTTCATTATTCCTTTCATTTCCTTATTTCAGTATTTGAATATTATGTTCCTGATGTGCGCGACGGCAAAAATAATAAGAACCTCCAACATTTTCAAAAATCATATCTTCAAAAAAACATCATGTAAACATATAAAAGGGAAAAACACATCAAAAAAAGAAAAACAACATCTTTCCGCTATTGATGATTAGGGATAATTTTCAGATTTTTGCACTCGACATGACACAAACTTACTGCAAGATGACATGGTACGACTTCAGGAATTTTCTTTTTCCCGGCATTGCCGCAGCCGGGAGAATCCTGCTTGTCCTGTCCGTTGCCTCAGCCGCTGCCGTCTCATGCGTGAAGGACAGGCTGGAGGACCCGAAATTCCCTGACCATATCGACAATGTGCTTCTGATGTATGCGGCCGGGCAGAACAATCTTGCCCGGGACATCGGCTCAAACATAAATGATTTCTGCGCCGGGGGCATTCCCAGGGGAAATGACCCGTCGATATTTCTCTGCTACCAGAAACTTGCCCCGTCGAAGACTCCTGCAGAGTCATATCTCATCAGATACTACTCCCACAACGGGAAGACTGCGGCAGACACTGTGGCCGAATATCCCCCGGAAATGCCTGCCGCACATGCCGGAACATTGCGGCGTGTCCTTGAAGATGCGGCAGAACTGTTCCCGTCTCCAAGTTATGCGCTGCTGTTTTCGTCCCATGCCACAGGATGGCTGCCAAAGGGGTATTATTCCAATCCCGGGCAATATGACAGCCAGGGCACAGCAGTCACAGGCACGGCAGAAAGCGATGATGAGGCCGGAAGCGATGATGCGGCAGGGCCACTGCAGCCTGCGGGATGGCCCGGCGGATGGACACCATATTTTGAACTTCAGAGGGACCCGGCCCTTCCTCCGGTCAAGAGCATAGGCCAGGATTATGTCACAGTCAACGGGGCTGACCTGTCCTACGAGATGGACCTGAAGGAATTCAGCGATGCGATTCCGATGTACCTTGACTACATATTCTTCGACTGCTGCCTTATGGGAGGAATCGAGGTGGCATACGAACTGAGGGACAAATGCGGCAAAATAATCTTTTCCCCGGCAGAAGTCATCAGCACAGGCTTCGACTACAGGACAATGGCGGCGAAGCTGCTTGGCGGGGCAACGCCTGACCTGGCCGGAGTGTGCAGGGACTATTATCAGTTCTATGCGAATCATGCCGGCGGCCAGGCATGGAGATCCGCCACCGTCACGCTTGTTGACTGCAGCCGGCTCGGGCCGGTGGCAGACATCTGCAGACGAATCTTCTCCCGGAATGAAGAAGGGCTGTCAGCCATTGACCCCGATTCAGTCCAAAGATATTATACGGGAAACTGCCATTGGTTCTACGACCTGTACGACATGTCGGCAAAGGCAGGGGCAAGCGATGCGGAACTGCGTGAACTCGGGACTGCCCTCGACGGCTGCATACTGTACAAGGCCGCGACAGACACATTTCTGACAGGCCCCGGCAGCAGCCCAGGATACGGCTTTGAAATCAGCACATACTCGGGATTCAGCACATATCTTCCGTGCAACGGCTCCGATTATCTTGATGCAGCCTACAAGGACCTCGACTGGAATGATGCCACAGGATTGGTCATGTGATGCCGCTGCCGCCGCTGCGGAGATGCCCGCAGAAGTTTTCCATGCAGAAATTTTTTGTATAGAAGTTTTTGAAAATTAAATTTTTGCAGATATGATTTTTTGTCTATATTTGCAGCCCCGATAAAAAGCCCCCGGGCTTTTGGTGCAATGGGGTCCGCATCAGCGGACTGAGTAACACATTTTAAACAATCGACACAATGAAACACATTGAATTGAAAGGCACGATCCGTGAGGTCGGCAACAAGGCGGCAGTAAAGGCCATCCGCAAGGCAGGACTTGTTCCATGCAACATCTATGGCCTCGGAATGGAAAATATCCTTTTCACAATCGATGCAAAGGACCTCAAGGGCATCACTCACACTCCGAATTCATATATCATTGACCTCGAGCTCAATGACGGCAAAAAATTCTACGCTGTCCTCCATGAGGCACAGTGGCATCCGGTAACTGACGAGGCGCTTCATGTGGATTTCCTCGCAGTATCAGAGGACAAGCCTGTCACAATTGATGTCCCTGTCAAGATTACAGGACATTCAGAGGGCGTGAAAATGGGAGGCAAGCTGCTTGTCTCAAGCCGCAAGCTCCGCATCAGCGCACATCTGCATGATCTTCCTGATTTGCTTGAAGTTGACACGACTTCACTCAGAATCGGCAAGCAGATTGTCGCAGGCGACCTCCATTATGAGGGCGTGACCATCGTATCCCCGAAGGCCACCATCATCTGCTCCGTAAGGCCTACACGCGCGAGCAACACCCAGGCCCAGAACGCCTGACATTGACAATACAGACAGGACATGAACTATCTGGTAGTCGGACTCGGGAACATTGGCTCCGAATATGCCGGGACCAGACACAATATGGGATTTATGGCATTGGATACCTGGGCTCAGGAATCCGGTGCCATTTTTCAATCCGGCAGATACGGGAGCACGGCAGAAATAAGTTTCAAGGGCAGAAAATTCATTCTGCTGAAGCCATCCACATACATGAACCTGAGCGGAAAAGCCGTAAGATACTGGATGAACGAGCTCAGGCTTCCTCTTGAAAACCTCATAGTGATATCTGACGACCTCAACCTTCCGTTCGGCACAATCCGCATGAGGAAAAACGGCAGCGCAGGAGGGCACAACGGACTTGCCAACATCAGCGAAATGCTCGGGACACAGGATTACGCAAGAATCAGGATGGGAATAGGGAATGACTTCAGCCGCGGAGGACAGATAGACTTCGTGCTGGGACACCTCAGCGCGGAAGAACAGGAAGAAATGCCGCAGATATGCCACAGGGTCATTGAAGGCATAAAGGCGTTCGCCACCGTCGGCCCCGACAGGGCCATGAACAGCGTGAACACGCGCCCCAAAACCTCTGGAGAAGACTGATTTACAAAATCAAAATAATATGAAATGTGTTGCTTTTTATGTTTTTTATTCATAAATTGCGCAATATTTTGATACTTAAAGTTTAACGAACTATTAAAATCCACTTGAAATGAAAGAGCTTGTTGATCAGATCAAAGCAGAGTACGAGGTTTTCGAAAAGAATGCCGAGGCTCAGGTTGAAAAAGGAAACAAAGCAGCTGGAGCCCGTGCACGTAAAGCCGCTTTGAACATCATGAAAATGATGAAGGAGTTCAGAAAAGTCTCTGTGGAGAGCGCAAAATAATTCTCCTTTTCCAACAACAAAAGTTACGGGTCTGAACAATGACCCGAATTTTACGAAGACGGTTCCGGCCGTCTTCTTTTTTTGTGGCATAACTGACACGGTCATTCTGAAGCGCGGGATTTTCGCGCCCGACGGCATTTTCAAAATGCCAACGGCCACACTTTTTCGGAAAAATCACGGCCGTCGGAGGGCATTTTACATATCCACCGGGCGCGCCTTATGTAAAAGGCTCCACACATAAGCTGCCCATCACACATAATCCGCCACATAAAAAAGGGACCGGAAACCTGAAAGTTGCCCGACCCCTGAACGTGTACTAAAACCTAAACCTGACTCAAAGATGCAGATACTCCGGGAAATGTTGCAGCCGTCCTGAAAAAAAAAAAATCATATCACATTTCAAGGAATATGTTGTCTATCCACAGGGTATTCC